>DAITPE010000296.1:0-7256 GCA_036833775.1 Pyrinomonadaceae bacterium
TCCAAATAAAAGATAATGGATTAATCCACAATATAATATTTATTTTCACAAACTTTCGGTCGAAAAACAATGACGCTTTTCAATAATTTAAGAGTTTCTTAAAGTTGACAAATTGTTGAAACAATCACAAATTAAATGACGTAAAACGGTTTTGAGTTTTTACCGGATATTAAGTCAATCAAGCAAAACTCGGAGCAATCATAACAATGAAAATTTCGCGCTATTTTGTATTATTCACAAGTCTTTTTGCGTTTTTACTCGGCATTTGTCCGCAGTTTATTTCTGCTCAGACACCGCTGAAAAACCCGCAAATTGCCAAAAATCTGCCTGACCCGAAGGAAGTTTCGCAAGATTCGATAAAAAGTGAAAATTCGATTTCTGTAACTGAAAATTCAAACACGAAACCGAATTCGGAAAAATTGCTGAATCGCATCGGAACAGTATCTTCACAGCCGATCTCTTTGACTTTGAACGACGCGATCAAAAGAGCTTTGGAAAATAACAACGAGATCGAAATTGCGAAAACCGATGTCAGAATCGCCGAATCGAATCTTCGTTCATTGCTCGGAATTTATGATTTTACGCTTACATACAGCCCGACATTTTCCAGACAATCTTCGACGGGCGCGGCTGATTCGGCTTTGACAAACCGCACCGCGACCAATGTTTTACAGCATAATTTCAGCATTGACCGACCGATCAGCTTCGGCGGCGGAAACTATTCGACGTTTTACAACACGCGCCGAACGGCGGGAAATCTAACCTTTACTTTCATTACCGATCCGAATACGGGACAAACCGTTCCGGTTCCGGTTTCGACTAATCAAAATACGAACGAACTTGGTTTTAATTATACTCAGCCGCTTTTGCGAAACCGTTCGATCGACAATACACGCCGACAAATCAAGATTCAGCGCAAAAGAATCAGCCAATCCGACGCCGATTTTCGCCGTCAAACGATTCAGATAATTTCGCAGGTTCAAACGGCTTATTGGGATTTGGTTTTTGCACTGCGCGATCAGCAAAACAAGGTCGCAAATTTGAATTTAGCGAAGGAAAATCTGCGCCAGATCGAAGCCAAAATCGACGCTGGTTCGGCGGCTCCGCTCGAAAGAGCAGAAGTAGAAACCGAATTGGCAAATCGTGAAGCCGATGTTTTACTTGCCGCACAGCAAATCGCGATCAACGAAAATCAACTCAAACAATTAATCTTACGCGACCAGACAAATCCTGATTGGACGAATCAACTCGTCCCGACCGACAAACCGATTTTCAGCAACGATCCCGTCGATCTCGATTTGGCGATCAAAGACGCGATCGAAAATCGCCCCGAACTTTCGCGTTTGAAATTGGAAAAAGAAGTCAACAAAATCGACGTCAGTTTTTTCAAAAATCAAACGCTTCCGCAGCTCGATCTTAATTCGGGATTTTCATTACAGAGCGTCGCCAATTCACGAAATGCCGCCGGACTTCCCGGTTATTTGACCGGCGGTTACGGGCAATCGGTTCAAAATTTATTCAGAACCGACGCGCCTAATTATTCGGTCGGAGTGACGATTTCGATCCCTTTCAGAAATAAAACCGCGAAAGCCGATCTTGCGACCGCGCGGATTCAGGAAGAAAGAATCGAAGCACAAACGAGATCGCAGGAACAAGGAATCATCGTCGAAGTCAGAAATGCTGTGCAAGCCGTCGAAACTGCAAAACAGAGAGTTTTGACCGCAAGACGCGCTCGTGAGAATGCTGAAAAACAACTCGAAGGCGAACGCCAACTTTACGAAGCCGGAAAATCGACGACGTTTTTGCTTTTCCAACGCGAGAATACTTTGACGAACGCGCGAAACTCGGAAATCCGCGCCGAAACCGATCTGAATAAAGCTTATTCGGATCTGCAACGCGCAACTTCGACGACTTTCCGCGCAAACGGAATTGAACTCGAATCGCCGATGGAAGATAAATAGTTTAATTTCAATCTTTTAATCACAATTTTCTAAATTACTTTAAAGAGTCGGCGTGCCGACTCTTTATGTTTTACGTGAAGTTTGCGACAATCATTTTCGTGAAAATTTCCGCCGTCATCATCGCTTTCAACGAAGAAGAAAAGATCGCCAAAGCCGTAAAATCCGTTTTATGGGCGGACGAAGTTTTGGTAGTCGATTCGGAAAGCACTGACAAAACTCGCGAAATTGCCGAAAATCTCGGCGCAAAAGTCATCATTCAAAAATGGCTCGGATTTTCAAAACAAAAACAGTTTGCGGTTGATTCTGCACAAAACGATTGGATTTTCAGTCTCGATGCGGACGAAAAAGTTTCGGAAGAATTGAAAAAAGAGATCGAAAGCTTGAAAAATTCCGCCGATCTCGCCGACGGTTATAAAATCCCGCGTTTGTCGATCTATATGAATCGACCGATTCGTCACAGCGGTTGGTATCCCGATTGGCAGTTACGTTTTTTTAATCGTAAAAAAGGAAAGTGGAAAGACGTTTTGATTCACGAATCGGTTGAAATGAGTGAAACGGCGACGGTTTCAAGACTGAAAAACGACATTCTGCATTACAGCGTCGAAAATGCGCTTCATCATCACCGGATGATCGGCGAACGCTACGCGCCGCTCGCCGCCGAGCAGATGTTTGCCAAAGGAAAACGAACTTCGCCGCTGAAAATCGCAATTTCGGCGTGGAGTGCGTTTATCAGAAGTTATTTCTTAAAAGCCGGATTTCTCGACGGATTTGCCGGTTTTTGTATCGCTTATTTTGCCGCGCATCACGCTTTTTTGAAACATCTACTGCTTTACGAAATGCAGAAAAACAAACGATGAATTATTTACAAAAATATTAAATCCGTGCCGTGACAACCTTATAAAATATCATTACATCAAACCTTTCGTTATCTTTAGTTTTCCGTTATTCTATAAAAAATTCGGTTGCCCCTTTTTATTTTTTATGAAAAAACTTTCTATTTTATTTTCCACTTTATTATTAGCTTCGACCGCCGTTTACGCGCAGAAAGGCGTTGACAGTCAAACTCAAACGATCAAACAGGAAGGCAACAAAACGACTTCGCGCAGTAACGACGTAACGCGTTCGTTCGATTGGGGCAAAGGAAAAACAAAGGTGCGCGAAATGCTGGCGAATCCTTACAAAATGACTTCGCGCCGCGATGTTTTGGTCGAAAATATTTTGTTCGTTTTGAAGGAAAAGAAGTTGCTCGTTGACGAAGCCGCTTCGCGTGTGAAGGACGGTTTTATCATCACGCAACCTTTCGTTTTCGCTAAAGGCGCAGTGATTTCGCAAAACGAACTTAATCGCTACGCAATTTTGCAGGACAATTTAACGGCTTGGACGAAAGGACAATACACTTTGACGATCGAAGTTCAGCCGATCGACGGCGTTCAGAATAATATCAACGTCACGGCAAAAGTTGAAGGCAGAGCCGGAAACGGTTTGGTTGCCGAATGGACTTCACTGCAAAGTTCGGGCGTGGCGGAAGATGAATTTTTATCGAAATTGGTCGAAATAGTAACGGGAAATTCGCCCGATGCACCGCAAGATACCGATCAGTAAATAATTTGAAGAATGTTTAGAAATATCTGCAAAATTTTATTTCTCTCGGCGTTTTTCACGCTCTCCGCCGTTTGTTGTTTTGCTCAAAACGACAACGGCAGAAATATTCCGAACAAAGAGGATTTGCCGAAAAATATTCAGGAATCGCTTGAAAAGAAACGAATCGAGCAAGAAAAAAAAGACCACGAAGAACTACTTAAAAGAGCCGAAGAAGCCATCAAACTAAGTAACGAATTGCAGGATTCTTACGATAAAAACAAAAACTTATCCGCTGACGACAAAAAAAAGCTCGAAAAGCTCGAAAAGCTTTTAAAGAAGATACGCAAAGACCTCGGAGGTGACGACGATAACGGAGAAAAATCCGATAACGACACTGATTCAACTAAAGAAGACAAGCCTTCAACAATCTTCGGGGCATTGAAAAAACTAACTTCCGATTCGGTCAGCCTGCTCGATGAATTAAAGAAAACTTCCCGATTCAGCATTTCGGTCGTGGCAATTCAAAGTTCAAATACGATCTTGAAAGTCATTCGTTTTCTTAGGTTTGGAAATTAATTTTGCGGAATCTGCTATGAAATATTTTGTTTTTCTTCTGACGGCTTTTATCCTTCTTTCAATCATGGTTCAAGCCCAAGATGACGATGACACCATCACGATCGATTCTTCGTTGGTGGTTTTAAACGCAAGCATTACCGACGCGAAAGGCAATCCTGTTACAAATCTTAAACAAAATCAATTCAAAGTTTTTGAAGACGGTATCGAACAGGAAATCTCGCTCTTTTCGGCGACCGAAACGCCTTTTGCCGCCGTGATCTTGCTCGATACTTCGGGCAGTATGGAAACCCGCATCAGCCTTGCGCGTTCGGCGGCGATCACGTTTTTGGACGGTCTTGATTCGGACGATGTTGCGGCGATCTATAATTTCGATTCAAAAGTTTCCATTTTGCAGGATTTTTCAAATTCGAGAGATGTCGCCGACAAGGTTTTCGACCTGAAAGCCTACGGAATGACCGTTCTGAACGACGCAGTTTTCAAAGCCGCCGACGAGCTTTCAAAACGCCCCGAAAAACGCCGTGCGATCATCGTTTTATCTGACGGTGCAGATACGAAAAGCGGAAAATCTGCCGAAAAAGCCTTGAAAGCCGCGCTTGCCGCCGATGTCATGATCTACACGGTCGATATGTCTGCACTCGATACGGGCGGAAAAGAAAGAGCGCAAAATCAAGGCGTTTTGAAAAATTTTGCCGAAAAAACGGGCGGATTTTTCGTTGCGACACCCGGCGGACAAGCAATGCGCGACGCTTTCAAAAAGATCGTTTCCGAACTTGGCACGCAATACACTCTCGGTTATCAACCGACAAATCTCAAAAAAGACGGCAAATGGCGCGCACTTGAACTGAGAGTTCAACGACCTAATTTAACGATTCGCACACGCAAAGGCTACAACGCGCCGAAAAAATAATTACTATCAACATCGAATCGCACTCCACAGAAGGTTGAACCTTCTGTAGAGTGCGTAAACCTTCTGTGAAGTGCGAAAACATACGATTTCGTATGTTAAACCTTCTGTGGAGAGCGTTGACGCTCTTGAAAGTGCGTCAACCTTCTGTAGAGTGCGTCAACGCTCTGTGGAGTGCGTTGACATACCATTTGGTATGTCAACGCGACATATCGTATATAAACATACCAAATCGTATGTTTTTTGAGCGAATTTTTAAGATTTTGCCTAAATTTTAACCAGATGAATGACAAAATTCGGAATAGATGAAAGTTGATAGCTGACAGATGACAGATTTTATCTTCCATCTATGATCTTTCATCTTTCATCTATTCCGAAATATTTGCTTTACAAAAATCGAAAAAGCGGATCGTTTAAATACAAAACAATCCGCTTTTCTGAATTCAATTTGAAATCTATTTTGTGGTCAAATTCCGCGATTTATCCTTATGTCTGTCGATCGCGTAATTTATCAAAGCATCGATTACCTCGGAAAATTTCATTCCGCTTCCTGCCCACATTTTCGGGAAACCCGAAGCGTCGGTCAAACCCGGCATCGTGTTGATCTCGTTGACCATCAGCGAACCTGTTCGATTCAGTAAAAAGAAATCGACACGCGCCAATCCCGAACCGTCAACGGCTTTGAACGCCGTGACCGCCATTTGTTGAATTTTCTTGCTCAATTCTTCGGAAACCGCCGCCGGAACGACGAAATCGTTGTTGCCTGTTCCCGCGTATTTTTCGGTGTAATCCAAAAACTTTTTGTCCGAAGAATGAATGATGTATTCTCCCGGCAAACTCGCTTTCGGTTCGTCGTTTCCGATCACCGCGCATTCGATCTCGCGCATATCGATCGATTCTTCGACGATGATCTTGCGGTCGTATTTTGCCGCTAAATTGATCGCTTCGCGCAAAGATTCAGCATCGACGGCTTTCGAAATTCCGACCGACGAACCCAAATTCGCAGGTTTGACGAAACACGGATAGCCGAGTTTCGATTCGATCTGCCTGATCGCAACTTCATTGTCGCGTTCCCATTCGCTGCGCAAAAACCAGACGTATTTGCAGATCGGCAGATCGGCATCGCGGAAAAGCGTTTTCATCACGACTTTGTCCATTCCGCACGACGAAGCCAAAACGCCGCAGCCGACATACGGAATGTCGCACATTTCAAAAAGTCCTTGGATCGTGCCGTCTTCGCCGAATGTTCCGTGCAGAACGGGAAAAATCACGTCCAAGTTCAAAACTTTTTCTTCGCCTTCGTTCGTTTCGAGTTTGGTTAAGCCTTTGTATTTCGTGTCGGCGGTAAAACCGACCGCGTTGCGCGGAAAACTGTGAACCGAACTGAGCAGAAGTTCCTGCGTTTCGGTCGGAAACATTCCGAGCGATTCGACGGGATTAAGCCAATTTCCTTCTTTTGTAATCGCGATCGGAATCACGTCGTATTTTTCTTTGTCAATTTGTTCGATAACCGTTTTTGCCGAGCGGATTGAGATTTCGTGTTCGCCCGAACGTCCGCCGTAGATCACACCTACTTTGATTTTTTCCATATTTTAATAATTCTATTTTTCGAGATTTTATAGAATTGTCTTACCCAACGCCGACAAAATAAGTTCGCCGGCAAGCTCGACCGTGATGTTGCTTTGATCGAGCATCGGATTTACTTCGACAATTTCAAAAGAACGCATTCCCCCTTGTTCGGCAATTACTTCCAATGCTAAATGCGCTTCGCGGTAAGTCGTGCCGCCGCGCACGAGCGTTCCCGATCCCGGCGCAAATCGCGGATCGATCATATCCACGTCAAACGTCACCGCAAATCCGCCCGGAGCGCGCGAAGCGATCATTATCGCATCTTTCACACAGGCGAGCATTCCGCGTTTATCAATATCGCTCATCGTGAAAAAATTATCACGAAGACCGAGTTCATGAATCAATTTTTTCTCGCCGTCGTCGAGATCACGTGCGCCGACGTGCGCGAAATAATTTTTGTTCAATTTGGGCGAAAATCCTTCGAGATTGACGAGTTCTTCGTTGCCCATTCCGAGCAAAACCGCGAGCGGCATCCCGTGAATATTTCCCGAAGGCGATGTTTCGTGCGTATTTATATCGGCGTGCGCGTCAAACCAGATCAAACCGATCTCGTTATTTTGTTCTCTGAAAAACGACGAAATCGCCGAAAACGTGGCGATCGCGAT
>DAITPE010000297.1:0-7233 GCA_036833775.1 Pyrinomonadaceae bacterium
TTTCGTCAAAATTCCGGTCGGAACGGTGATTTCATACGCTCCGAAAAGATTGAACGCGAAAAACAGAAAAATCACCGAAATAATGATATTCACCCAAGGATTTGCCGCAAAAAGATTGATTCCCGCCGCGCCGACGAAGATTGCTAAAAGCATTCCGAGCAACGTAAAAGTTGCAATAATTCCGAGCGAATAAATCGTTGCAAGTTTGATCGCGTTTCCGCGTGTTTTGCTCGAATGATTCGTAAAATACGATACCGTGATCGGAATCATCGGGAAAACACACGGAGTTAAAAGCGACAACGCGCCGAGCGTAATCGCCAGCCAAATGAACGAACCGAGCGGCAAATCGTTGGGATTTTGGATTTCGGATTTCGGATTTTGGATTTGATTTTCTTGTTTCGTTTCAGTCGAAATCGGCGCAGTTGTTGAAGAAGCAGATTTCTTAACATCTTCAAAACCTGCGAATGTTACTTTGACGGTTTTCGGCGGCAAACAAGTCGTGTCGTCGCAAACTTGATATTTTACATTTATTGCCAGATCGTCGCCTTTTGCTTCGGCAGTAGCTTTTAAAGGCAAATTGAATTCGGCTTCTTTGGCGAAAAATTTCGTGTCGATATTAAAATTTTTATCGAATTTTGTGATCGGCGTTGGCGATTCGGTTTTTCCGTCCAGTTGAAACGGCAGATTTTCAGCGACTGTGATTTTCGTCGGAAACGGTCCGCCGTCGGGTTGCTCGACGGCGTAAAGATGCCATTCGCCTTCGATCTTTGCTTTTAATTTTGCCTTGAATTTTTCTTCTGCTTTGAGAGTTTTTCCTTTTGCGTCGGATTCCAAACTCCACGAAACGGGATTTTGTCCGAATGCAAGAAGCGGAAACAGTAAAAATGTAAAAGTTAATAAAATTTTGAACTGGAATTTCTGATAAAAAGACATAATTCTGTTATTTGCCTGACTGAATATTAACATTTTTTAATTGAAAAGGCTTGAAAACTCATAATTTATTCCCTAGATTTTATCGGCGTTTGAAAGATAGTGTTCAAGGTATTGCACAAAACCGCTTCTCTCAATTATACTTTTCTTAGCAAAAATTTTTAATTTTCAACATTTTAACAAAAAGGCGCGGAGGATAGAATTTTGCCTACAAAAACAGCAACTCGCCAGCAGAAAACTGCGGAAAAAGATGCGAAAACAACGACGAACGGCTCGTCGAAAACCGCATCGAAAAATTCAGCCAAGCTGAAAGAGGTGATTACTGACGAAGTAAACAAAAAGGAAGCGAAATCGGAGTTTCAGGAACGTAAAAAATCGCAAACAAGCGCGGTCAAAAACACCGATCCCGAACTGCTTCGTGAAATGCTATATCAAATGGTTTTGGGTAGATTTTTCGAGCAGAAATGCGCGGAAGTTTACCGCATCGGAAAGATCGGCGGATTTTGCCATCTATATATCGGTCAGGAAGCCGTCGCTGTCGGTTCGATGATGGCTTTGAAAGAAGGCGATTACACGATCACTTCTTACCGCGATCACGTTCACGCGATGGTTGCGGGCATCAAGCCCGAAGAAGTTCTTGCCGAGCTTTACGGAAAAACGACCGGAAACGTGCGCGGCAAAGGCGGTTCGATGCATATGTTCTCGAAAGAAAAAGGTTTCTACGGCGGACACGGTATCGTCGGCGGACAGATCGGCGTTGCAACCGGAATGGCTTACGCGCAGAAATATAAAGGAACTGACAACGTCACGCTTTGCTATATGGGCGAAGCGGCGGTCAATCAAGGAATCTTTCACGAATCGCTGAATATGGCGCAACTTTGGAAAATTCCCTGCATATATATTTGCGAAAACAACCAATATGGAATGGGAACTTCGCAAAAACGTGCGATGAGTATTTCGAATATTGCGTCGAAAGGCGATTCTTACGGAATGGCAAACGAATTCGTTGACGGAATGGACGTGATGGCGGTTCGTGAAGCGACGCTTCGCGCGATCGAACGCGCCCGCAAAGACGGTTCACCGACGCTTTTGGAAATTCGTTGCTACCGTTATATGGGACATTCGATGTCCGATCCGGGCAAATACCGCACGACCGAAGAGATCAAAAAATATCAGGAACGCGATCCGATCGTGCTTTTCAAAGAATCTCTGAAAGCCGCGAAAGTTTTCGGCGACAAAGATTTTGAAGAGATCGAAATTCGTGCGCGAGAAGCGGTCGAAAAAGCCGTTAAATTCGCCGAAGAAAGTCCGTTCCCGGAAGAAAGCGAATTGATGACTGATGTTTTGTTAGATTAAAAGTTTTCAACGCAAAGACGCAGAGCTGCAAAGGCGCAAACTGCATAAAAAAATTCATTGCGTCTTTGCTTCTTTGCACCTTTGCGTTAATTTTCAAAGAATTTTTATGGCAGAAATGACAATCCGCGATGCGCTGAATGCCGCGCTTCGTGAAGAATTAATTAGAGACGAAAACGTTTTTATCATGGGCGAAGAAGTCGCCGAATACGATGGTGCGTATAAAGTTACGCGCGGACTTTGGAAGGAATTCGGCGATAAACGCGTGGTCGATTCGCCGATTACCGAACTCGGTTTTGCAGGTCTTGGAGTCGGCGCGGCGATGGCTGGACTTCGTCCGGTGATCGAATTTATGACCTTCAACTTTTCGATTCTTGCGGCTGACCAGATCATCAATCACGCGGCGAAAATGCTTTATATGTCGGGCGGACAATTCAATGTTCCGATCGTTTTTCGCGGTCCGAACGGCTCGGCGTTTCAAGTTTCATCGCAGCATTCGCAAGCACTCGAAGCTTTTTACGCAAACTTTCCCGGTTTGAAGGTCGTGATGCCTTCGACGGCGGCTGATGCGAAAGGTCTTTTGAAATCTTCGATTCGTGACAATAATCCGGTCATTTTCCTCGAACAGGAAACGATGTATGGCATGAAATCGGAAGTGCCGGACGATGAAGATTTTCTGATTCCTTTGGGCGTTGCTGATGTCAAACGCGAAGGCACGGACTGCACGATCGTCGCGCGTTCGTTCACCGTTCCGCAGGCTTTGAAAGCGGCGGAAATTATGAAAAACGAATACGACGTTTCGGTCGAAGTCGTCGATCCGCGCACGATCAAACCGCTCGATATAGATACGATCGTCGCTTCCGTGAAAAAGACGAATCGGCTCGTAATTGCCGAAGAATCGCACAGTTTCGCATCGGTCGGCGCGGAGATTTCGCATCAAGTAATGGAAAACGCGTTCGATTATCTCGACGCGCCGATCAAACGCATTTCGACTGTCGAAGCGCCGATGCCGTATGCACGAAACTTAGAAGTCGCGGCACTGCCGAGCGTCGAAAAGATCGTCGCAGCGGTCAAGGAAGTTTGTTATTTGTAAATGGAAACGGTTTATCTGACAGTTCCGGGCGTGACGAATTCGAGTTTCGGTCATTGGCAAAGCATTTGGGAAAGAGAGTTTCCCGATAAATTCCGACGAATCGAGCAAACCGAATGGGACGATCCTGTCTGCGAAGATTGGATCGAAACTATCGAAGCCGAAGTTCAAAAGGAATCGCCCGAAAATGTCGTGCTCGTCGCACACAGTCTCGGCTGTACGGCGGTCGCGCATTGGGCGAAGAAATTCGGAACGAATATAAAAGGCGCGTTTCTGGTTGCGCCGAGCGATTGCGAAGCGGCAACCTATACTTTTAATAAACGAGGTTTCGTGCCGATTCCGCTTGAAAAGCTTCCGTTTCCGAGCGTTGTCGCTGCCAGCACGAATGACGAATATGTTTCGCTCGAACGCGCACAACAATTTGCCGATGCTTGGGGCAGCGAACTCGTCAACGTCGGCGCAAAAGGACATATCAATGTCGGCGCGGGTTTCGGCGAATGGAACGAAGGTTTGAAATTATTGAAACGGCTCGGTTAAATTTTAATAATGAATAGAGCAAGAAAGTTTTTTATCGGATTATTATTCATTTTACTGTTGAGTTTTGCAGTTTTTCCGCAGATCGGCTTGCCGAAATTCAAGCAAGGCGAAAGCTACACGAGCGTCCGCAAGAAGATGTTGAAGGCGGGTTGGAAGCCTTATACATCGCCCGATGCGGATAAATGTTCGGAGGGCGACAAGCGTTGCGAAGGCAGACCCGAAATGGAAGCCTGCGCCGGAACGGGCGAAGCGAATTGTGCTTTTTTGTGGAAACGCAAAGGCAAAACAATTTCGATCTTTACGAAAGGTGAAGACGCTAATTACAGCGGTTATAGATTTCAGTAGATATTAATTATGGCGAACAAAATTATTATGCCCAAACTTTCTCCGACGATGGAGGAAGGACAAATTTCACGTTGGTTAAAGAATGAAGGCGACGAGATCGAAGCAAATGAAACGATCGCCGAAGTCGATACCGACAAAGCGACGATGGAAATGACTTCGCTCGAAGCCGGAACGCTTTTGAAGATCATCGTTCCCGGCGGCGAAAACGCCAAGCTCGGTCAAACCATCGGAATCTTAGGCAAAAAAGGTGAAGATTTCTCCGCACTTCTTGATGAAGCAACCGCGTCATCAAACGGCAACAAGTCAGAACCACCTGCGGTAGCGGGTGGGTCAAAGGCTGAGGAATCAGCACCGAAAGATACGCCCAAAGCCGAAGCCAAACCCGAGCCGAAGGAAGAAACCAAAGACCAAAAACCAAAGACCGAAGACCAACCGTCAAACGGTCGAATGATCGTTTCGCCGATCGCCGCAAGAATGGCGGCGGAAAACGGCATTGATTTAAAAGCATTGAAAGGTTCGGGTCCGGGCGGGCGCATTATCAAACGCGATATTGAAGAAGCGATGGCGGGCGGCGGAAAGATTGAAGTTGTCGGCGAGATCGAAGAAACGAAAGCCGCGCCGAGCTTCTCTGCTTCGTCGGTTCAAGGCGCGAGCGCATACCGCGAAGAAAATACTTCCAAGATGCGTCAAGTCATCGCATCGCGCTTGACTGAATCGATCGGACCGATCCCGACGTTTTACTTGACAGTCGAGATCGAAATGGATGCGGCTTTGGAATTTCGTAAGCAAATTAACGCGAGCATTCCCGAAGCCGACAAGGTTTCCGTCAACGACATCATCGTCAAAGTCACCGCGCAGGCATTGACCAAACACGCATGGGCAAACGCTTCGTATCAAGACAAAACGATTCGTTTCTACGAAGATGCCGACATTGGCGTTGCGGTCGCCATCGAAGACGGACTTATCACGCCCGTCATTCGCGCCGCCAACCGCAAAGGCATCGTCGAGATTTCCAAAGAGATCAAGGAAAAAGCCGTCCGCGCGCGTGAGAAAAAACTCCAGCCCGAAGAATACACGGGCGCGACGTTCTCGATTTCAAACCTCGGAATGTTCGGCATCAAAGAGTTTACGGCGATCATCAATCCGCCCGAAGCCGGAATCTTCGCCATCGGCGCGGCAACCCCGACTCCGGTCGTCAGAAACGGCGAGATCGTCGTGCGCAACATTATGAACGTCACAATGAGCTGCGACCACCGCGTCATCGACGGCGCAACGGGCGCGAAATTCCTGCAAACCTTTAAACAAATGCTCGAAAATCCGATCTTGATGCTGATGTAATCGGGATTGAAATTAATCAAAAAGCACAACGGAGATTTAATTTCCGTTGTGCTTTTTTACGTCCTTGAGCGAATGAATATGAAAAGGTCTGCCTCTTTTTTCGCTTATTTCGGCAAGCTTATCATCGAGGTCGGCAAGCGAATTTTCTACTTCAAACTCGCTTCGCCGCAGGTTTTTCTGCGCGATCAGATGCGCTTCGTAAGATTCCGCAAATTGTTTATGGTGTTCTTCTGCACCCGCAAGAACTTCATCCGTGAACCCGAAATATTCTTGATGCATTCTCATAAATTCCAGTCTTTCACGCGAACGCTCCAGAGCCTCTTCATCGCTCATTTGATCGTTATCACTCATATCGGTCAAATATTCCCATTCATCCTCGATGTCCAATCTGATCGCTTCCCGCTTTTGAAATTCTTCGATCAAACGCTCCCGAATCTCCTTCCAACGGTCGTCCGTCAAATAATTCAATTCCTTATGTTCAACCAAATAAGTTCCCCATGCATTAGCCATATCATAAAACTTCGCAATACTGACCGCCGCCGGATCATTCAAAAACTCAGTAAAATATTCGAGATCATCCGCCATAAATTCACCTCAAACCCTTTATTCAACAAGAAATATTCAAACCTTTCCGCAAATTATAACGCCAACCGCCGAAACTATTCAATCTTTTTTTCAAACACCGAACCAAACAACCGCACCAACCCGAACTATTTCAAAACATCAACCAAGATCAAAAGGCGAAAGATAAATTGTGCAAACAAATCTTTCGCCTTTTTTCTATGCAAACGCCAATGTTGCCGTGACAACTGCTCGTGTGTAACTGACAACTGCTCGTGTGCGTCTGTCAACGCCTCGTGTGTAAATGACAACTGCCCGTGTGCGTCTGACAGATGCCCGTGTGTAATTGACAACCGCGCCTGTGTAATTTGCAACTGCCCGTGTGTAAATTGCAACTGCTCGTGTGCGCGTGACAACTGCTCGTGTGTAAATTGCAACTGCTCGTGTGTAAATTGCGATTTGTGAATCAATCTGACAAATTTCTTCACAATAAATTATTAAGCAATTCAGTCAGATTTAAAGAATACTTTCCCTTAATAGATAACCTGTAACAGAACCCTTTTCAACTAAAAAGTCTAAAATTGTTAAGGTATGATTTTTCAATTGTCTGGTGATTTTTATTTTTCGACGATTAGTTGAAATATATTGTTTGATTAATTTCTCCAAATAATAAACCGTATTGGTTTCCAATTCTTCAAAAACTAAATCTTTGTTTTTTTGTAAAATATTACTTATCCAAATAATTCCGTCGTTTAAAAATACATTTCCGATCTCATTAAGAAATTTAGCAAGCGAAAAAAGAACAGGCGGATAATGTCCTATTTCTTCTGATAATTTTTTAAAGAAAATCTTTTCAGAATCACGCAAAGAACGCCAATGCTTTGCATCTTCTTTCCAATACAAACCTAATAAATATTTATGTAAAATCTCTTTTGTATGATGATGTCCACCAGAATTAACACAAATCTCAACGATTTTATCGTAAAATAAATTCCATATATTCCAAAAATTTTCGTTTCGGTTTAATTCATCTTCCGCAGTTACAAATGCGCTAAAAAACTCTGCTGTGCTTTCAGAAA
>DAITPE010000298.1:0-7208 GCA_036833775.1 Pyrinomonadaceae bacterium
ATTTCCCGTGGTAAAGAAATGCTTCGCCTACTACAGGAAATCGTTCGCCTACTACAGCGGAGAGTTTTTTGAAGTAGTTTTGTTTCTTTTCCATTTCAGCGGAAAAGAATCTGTCTTCAACCGACAGATTTCCGAATTCAAATGAAGAGTTAAATAATTTATCAACAAAAAAAATAATCGGGAGGGATTTAGGAAATGCAGGAAAAATTAGATTGGTATCCGCAGACTTTAGCAAAGGAGCGGGCGATGTATGCGAATATTTTGGCGAAGATTGAAGGGTATCGGGGGAAATATGCGGCGATTTTGACGGATGATTATCGTGAATTTATCCATACTTTTTGTCAGGCTTTTATTGAGGCTTTCGATAAGATCGAGCAAAATCGGGCGACTTCGCGGACGGCGACCGAATGGTTTAACGATCTCGTGCGGAGCAAGCAGGAAAATACTCCTGCGCCCGTGCCGCCGACGTTTCAGCAGATTACTTTGCCTGCCGAAACGATGGTCGGAATCGAGCAGGCTTGCCGTGAATTTCGGAGATTGCTGGTCAGTCAGCGCAATTACAACAAAGCCGACGGTCTCGACTTGATGCTCGAACGCGAGGCGGCGGACGAGCTGAATCTGGCGGAAGTTTCTCCGGTTTTGAAATATACCGTTTTGACGAACGACAGCATCGATTTCGACTGGAAAAAGACGGGTTTCGATATGCTCGAACTGCAATACCGCAAGGAAGGCGCGGCGTTGTGGCAGTATGCCGATAAATCGACCGAAAAGATAATTAATTTCACACCGCCGCTGACCACGCCCGGTGTGCCCGAAAAGTTCGAGTTTCGGGCGATTTATTTGATAAAGAATCAGCGCGTCGGGCAATGGTCGCAGATTTATGTGATCACGGTCGGGTGAGTTTTTTTTGACGGGCGCGGGAGTTTGTTCGATCAATTATCATACGGAGTTCGGAGTATGTTCTGCAATGGCGGTTTGGTTAAATAACTGCTGATTGAAAGTAATACTCCAAACTCTAAAACCTTTTTAATTATATTTTCCGTTTGTTTCAGCAAACATTATGAGGAAGCTATGAGTGAGAAAAAATATGTTGGATATATACAAATCCTGCTGCCCGCAATTTCGGTTGTTTTGATTCTGCTGCTTTATTTATTTACGAATTCGGCTTTTATTAAATGCGCTAACGTGCAATGTCAAAAGTTCGACGGAAGTTTGGTTTCACAGGTCAAACCTTCGGTCAAGCTGAGCGAGGCTAGCAATAATATCAACGCCCTCAAAGAAGATATAGGTAAACAAACCAAATCATATGCAGATAAGAACTCCGCCAAGACCGAGATCGAAGGAAATCTCGCCGATGCCAATAAACAACTGCGCGAGGAACAATTGAAACAAGCGAACGCAGTCATTGCAAATGATAATAATTCCACAGTTTATGAAAAAAATGCTAATGCTTTGAAAATGCGTGTCCTCGTTTTCACCGAAGAAGCAAAGCTCGCCGGAAACAATACCAACACCGCTCTCGGCGAACTCAAGACCAAACAGGACGCATTGAAGGAAACGGTGAACAATATTTCTTCAAGATATACGAAACGTCTTTACTGGCTGTTTTTTTCCGCTCTGGTTCTGGTATTTACCGTGATCGGCATCGTCATCTCGCTCAAAGTGCTGATGCTTTTGCCTAAAGAAAAGTCTCATTGGGTTTCGGTGGCAATACTTTTAGGGTTCGCTTTTTATATAATTCTCGTCGTGCTCGATCTGAATTATATTTCTTTGACCGAATCATTTTATCAAACAAGTTTGATCGATAACGGCGATATTTCTTTGCGGTGGCTGTCGATTACGAATTCCACGGTCTTTCCAGTGATAGTGTTTTTTGCGTTCGCGGGCGGTGCGATTATTTATATGAGCAAAAATCCGAATCAGACCGAATTTGAAGAACTTGAATACAAGAAGAATATCTATGAAATAAATAACACTTTGCTTAGTTTGGAAAATTTGGAAATCGTTTCTCCTCCGATTACTTCTCCTCCGATTACTTCTCCCCCGATTACTTCTCCTCCGATTACTTCTCCGCCTGACGCGATCGAAGATGAAAAGACCACACTGAATGAAAAACTAATCGAATTGAAGGCGGCTCTTGCCGAAAGGTTAAAAAAGCCAGTCGATTTTCAGGAAATTCTGCGAAATTACTCGAAGATGATTCTCTATGTCGGTAGTGTGTTGATCTTTGCGGGCTTGACCCGAATGAAAATTCTCGGCGAATGGCATCAATTGTTTACCGCACCCGAATTCACAAGCGGTCTGGCTTCTTTCTTCAACAGTATGGTCGCGGTTCAAGGGGCATTCTTTTCGATGCTGCTTACCGGACTTTACTTACCGATGGCATATTCGATTCCGCCGTCCCAAGGCACACCTGACGGAATCAGCGAAACTTTTTCGGAGCAAGGTTTTTTTGCGACTATCAAAGCATACGCCCCGAGGTTTGTGGCATTGATGCTGCCTTTCGTGTCGGGATATTTATCGGATTTATTCAATTTTATTACGGATTCGCAGGCTTCAGGACAAACAGTTCAATGATAATGAATTTGATTTCCGTGATATATTCGCAAGTGCAAGCCTAGGCATCAGAAAAAAACCGCCCTTGCCTGCAAAAGATTTATTGGCGAATTTAGTTACTTTTCAAAATTCAAGGAGATTTTAATTATGCCCAAAGTTGTAATTTCAAAAAGTGTCGGATTGAAAGGTGTTAATGATTCCGGCGATGTTTTGAAGATCAAGAAGCGTCTGATCGAACTCGGTTTTAATTGGCTGACGGCGGATGATAAGGTCGGACCCGATACGGTTTCGGCGATCAAGCTGTTTCAGGGGATCAAAAACGGTTTCGATGTGGTTGTCAACGTCAAAAACGATGGTTTGGTGAATGTCGGCGGTGATACGCATCGTTGGCTGGAAGCGAAAAATGCGCCGCGATGGATCAAAATGCCTGCCGGATCGAAGGCGGAAGGCTACGTCAATGACGAAGTTGCCGATACTTCGGACAATCACGATTTCGGCACGAATTGGCTTGCTGAAACTCTGCGCGATGCCGGAGCAGATTACCGCGACGGTTTTCATAATGCCAACCCGAAAGCCGCGCTCTTGCGCGTCAATGACGCGAGCCGTCCACGCGGCGGCGATACGCCGATGCACGCCGGACACGAAACGGGTTTGGTTTGCGACATAAGACTGCCGCGCAAGGACGGCGGAGTCGGCGGAATCACGGTGAGCGATGCGGCTTACGATCGAAATACGATGCGGGCGATCATTAAAGCCTTCAGGAAACAAAAGCTCGCCGACCGCGTTTTGCTGAACGATCCGGTTTTGATCGGCGAAGGTCTGTGCCGTTCCGCCGCCGGACATCATAATCACGCACATTTTGAAATACACCCGCCGGAACGAATCGACGGCTAGACTGATGTTCTCAGTTTTACGGCGGTAAATCGCAGTTTTTGGGGCTGATCGCATCATTCGATCAAACATTTCACCTACCTCTGACTCAGCATTTTTCAAGATGGGAAAGTTTAATTTAACCGAGGAAATTTAATGAGTGAAGAAGAAAAAGTCGAAGATGTAACGAATGAAAATAACGGAAATAATAACGGCAACGCCGATGAAAACGCGGCAAAAATTTCGCCTGTCGGTTTCGGCGTGATCTTGCTCGGGGTTTATCTGATCGCCGTTTTGCTGCTGAGCGTTTATCTGTTGGGCATCACGATCATGGCTGAACCGCCCGAAAAGACATTCGGAACGCTCAGGGAAAATTGCTGCGGCAAGGACAATGCAGGCTGTCCGCCGATCGCCGAAGCTGTAAATCCTCCGGCAAATACGAGTTCGACGAATGCCGCTACCAATTCCGTCAACGTCAATTCAGTTGCGCCGAATACCAACACCGCAAACGCAAACGCCGCAAATTCCAATGGCGTAAATGCGGCAAACACTAATCGAACAGCGACGAACTCAACTGCGAATCGAACGGCGGCGACGACAAACTCTGCGACCAATACTGCGAACAATACTGCCGCGACGCCGACTCCGTTTCAGCAAGCTTTACCCGAAATCCAGATTCCGCCGTATGTTTGCGTTCAGCATTTCAATCGTTTGACGGCTGACGGCTTTTTGTTTTTGGTCGTGCTTTTTGCAGGAATGCTCGGCGCATCGGTGCGCGGAGTTTTTTCGTTCGTCAGGCATCTCGGCGTGGGCGATTTTTCCTTTAATTGGCTGTGGTTTTATCTGCTGCTTCCTTTTAGCGGCGCGCCTGTCAGCTTGTTTTTGTATTTTCTGATTCGCGGCGGTTTTTACGGCTCGCCGATCAATAAAGGTTTGGTTTTGAATCTTGCCGCATTTGCCGCGCTCGGTTGTTTGGCAGGTCTTTTTTCGGAAAATGCCATGGAAAAACTTCGCCAAGTTGCCGAAGTTTTGATGACAAAAGTTCCGCGAAAATCAAGCAAAACCAGTAATCCGCCGGGTTCTTAAAAATTAACGAAGCCCTGCTTGTCCGAATTGTTCCGTGCCGAATGTGCCGATGCCGTTTAGTTTGAAACTGAAAACGGCGCGGTTTTCGCGGCGCACGCCGACGTTGTAGGTGTAATATTGAACCGTGACGGCACAGCAATTTCCGGCGTAGCCGAGTGTGTAAAGCGAAGAGATCAGCGGCGAACCGCGTTTTTGGTTGCGGGAATTTTCAAAGTCGAAAAAGAGCGATGTGCCGCCGAATAAACCTTTGTCGCGGTTGCCGACGAAAACCGACGGACTCCATTGCGAACCGCGCAGAGTTCCCGCTTCTTTGCCGTCGCGGTTGGTAAATTGGCTCAATGAAGGGATCAAAGCGACGGCGCGTGTATAGTAAAACGTCTGGAAAAGTTTCAGGAATTTCGTATCGTAACCGACGGTTGCGGAAATGTCGCGCATTCCTTCGCCGTTCAAACCGATGTCGGTGCGCATACTTGCAAAGATAGTTTTGCGCGGTCGGTAAGTCAGATCGAAATTCATCGGCGAAAAGCGGCGCGGAAGTCCGCCGAAAGTGTAAAACGTCAAAGCCGTGATCGGCGCGATCTGGTTTCGCTGCCCGTCAACGAGTGCGCCGCCGAAGTTTTTATCAAAGAAATATTTCCCGCGAATCGTCAACGTAAAAAGTTCGTAAGGCTGAACGGAAAGCGGTTTTTTTTCGGTCGCATTTTTTTGTGCGAGCAGTTTCTGCGCGTCTTCCGTGACGGCTTCGGCGTAGCGGCGCGTGTAAAAACGATTGATGATGCCGTATTCGATCTCGTTCGTATCGGTAATTGTGTCCTGATAATCGAAGCGGATGATCTTGTTGAAATTGTCCACACCTTTGATCAAACGATACGTCAAAAACGGTTCGATGACGTGGCGGAATTTGAAAATATTTTCCTTGCCGTAAAAATTCCGCGCCAATGCAACGGGACGAATATTGAATTCGAATTCGCCGTATTTGCGAATCACGTCGCGCCCGACGACTTGGCGCATATCGTTGAAAGAATTGGAATAATAAGTGACACGCGTTGCGGCGGTTGCGGTGAAGTCGAAATATTTGGTCGAAATCGGAAGCGAGATTTGCGGATGAACGTCGAAACGCTGTCCGAGCGCGGGCGAAACGACGGGATCGCTTCCCGCTTTCAAACGATAGGCATCGAGATTATCGACTTCTTCGCGCCGCGAAACGCCTTCGAGACTCGTTTTGAATGAAAAATAAATGCTGTCCAAAAACGAAATTTTCGATGGACGTTTCTCAAAATTGATGCTCGGCAGATTTCGCGTTTTGACGCGGACATTCGGAATCGAGATCACCTGCGAACGTCCCAAAAGATTAAAAGTGTAATTGTCCCAACTTTTATTGACAAAAGCCTGCGAAACTTCGATCGGCGAAATGATCTGCTGAATCCCGTCGGAAAAAACCTGCCTGAATGCAAGATTCGAGGTCAAACGAACGTCGGCGGCGGCGGTAAATCCGTTGGAAAAATAATGAACGCCTTGCCCGTAAACCAAAGTTCCGCCTTGATCGGGCGTCGCGGCAGAAGCTTTTGCGCCGAAAATGCGGTCTTTGACGGCGAAAAAACCGAAATCGAGATACGAACGCGAATTAAAGCGTGTGCGGAAATCCATTCCGAAACCCAAACCGCGCGAGCTGTAAACATCGCCGCGAAGCACGACATCCGCCGAACGTCCCAAAGTTTGATAATATGCTGCCGAAAGTTGAACTCCGCGATTCGGCGAAAATCCGAAAGTCGGAGTCAGAAAACCCGAACTGCGGTCTTGTTCACGAATCGGGATCGAAATATACGGAAAAGCGATGACGGGAACATCGCGCAGTCGAAATTTCGGCTTTTTGAGTTTTACTTTGTCGTTTTGTTTGATGACGGCTTCGGCGGCAGTAAAGCTCCATTGCGGAACGGCATCTTCGCAAGCGGTAAATTTGCCGTTGAGAACTTTGATCTCTTCCAAACCCGTTCGCTCTACTTCGTCAGCCGTAAAATATATGACCGTTCCGTCGTTCGTCTGATTTGTAAATCCGGTCGATTCGACAAATTTTCCGAGCTTCGTTTTATAATTCCAAACGCCTTTCGAGCCTGTAATACGCTGATCGTCGCCTTGGTCGAATACGACGCTGCCTTCGGCTTCGATGCGGTTGTCGGATTCGTAGATCGTGATTCGATCGGCTTGCAGGCGGTAAATTCCGAAATGAACATCCACATTGCCGCTGTGTTTGACAATGCGTTTGCCGTCTTCGCCTTCGACGCTTTGCGAATCCGAATAAACAACGACTTCGCCGTTTCCGCCTTCTTGTTCAAAAGAAGTTTTTTTCGGTTTCGGTGCGGAAATATCTTGCTGCGGCGAAACGGGATTGATGTTCGGCGTATCGGTCAGAGGATTCTGCACTTGGCGGTCAACCGGATTCGGCTGTTGTGCGGAAATGCCGAGCGCGAGCGAAAATATTGCTGAAAATAATAAAACCGAAGTATAAAAACGCATTGAAATCCCTAAAAAATAAACTTGATGTTATCACGTTGCAAGATTCAAGTTCAAAGCCGAAAGTTTCAAGTTTCAGGTTTCAGGTTTCAAGCCAAAAACTTGTATCTTTTCTTGGTAACTTGAGTTATTCAAACAAAAGAATGAAACTGAAATGACTGGAGCGCAAGCATCCTTGCTTGCGT
>DAITPE010000299.1:0-7198 GCA_036833775.1 Pyrinomonadaceae bacterium
TGTGGGCGACGCAAGCCGTTCCGCACGCGCGTCAATTGTGGAATATGCTTGAACTTGCAAGAGTTATCACGCTCGGCGCATTAAACCGCGACGAATCGCGCGGCGCGCATTATAAACCGGATTTTCCCGACCGCGACGACGAGAAATTTATGAAAACGACGATCGCCGAATGGTCAGCCGAATCGCCGATCTTGAGTTACGAAGCCGTTGACGTCAGCCTTGTCGAACCCAGAAAGCGCGATTATTCAAAAGGCAAAGCGAAAGCCGCGCAGGTTCCGCAAGCCGGAAGCGAACTCAAACCGAAAGATTTGAGCCGCGAAGAAATCGTCAACGAAAAAGACGCGAAAATCAAAGACGGCGAATCGTTTAAAGAGTAGTTATGTCGGCATTACCGAAGCACAAAAAATATACGCCCGAAGAATATTTGGCTTTGGAAGAAAAGGCTGAATTTCGGAGCGAATATGTTGACGGCTGCATTTTCAAAATGGCTGGCGGAACGGAATCGCATATTCAGATTAGTTTTAATGCAACTAAACTTTTTGCCGATAAACTTCGCGGTAAATGTCGTGCGTATCAAGGTGAAATGAAAGTGTGGGTCGAAGAAGCCGAAACTTATTTTTATCCTGATGTAACGGTCGTTTGCGGTGAACGGAAATTTCACAAAGGCAGACGCGATATTGTTGAAAATCCTATATTGCTAGTCGAAGTTTTATCGAAAAGCACGGAAGAATATGATAAAAACGAGAAGTTTTTAACTTATAAAAATATAGAATCATTTGAAGAATATGTTTTGATTTCCCAAAATAAACCGATCGTTCTGCAGTATATTCGCCAAGAAGACGGGGATTGGAAAATCAAAGCAACTATCGGATTGAACAGCAAAGTTTATTTTCAATCTGTTAATACGGAAATTTCATTGGAAGAAATTTACGATTTAGTTGAATTTGAAGAAAGATAATAAAGATAATAATGTCAGTATTATCGAAAAAAAAGCGTTATACGCCGAATGAATATTTGGCTTTGGAAGAAAAAGCCGAATATCGGAGCGAATATGAAAACGGCGAGATTATTGCAATGGCTGGCGGTTCGCTTAATCATCAGCAAATAACGGCTAATTTTACAGAGTTTTTGAGTGCAAAAATTCGCAAAAAAGGTTGTCGGGTTTTGCCGTCCGAAATGAAAATTTGGGTTGAATCGAATAATAAATTTTATTATCCCGATGTAACGATTGTTTGTGAAAAGCCGAAATTTTATCACAAACGCAATGATACGATTGAAAATCCGAAGCTGCTGATCGAAGTTTTATCCAAAGCCACCGAAGCTAAAGACAGAGGCGAAAAGTTTTTTGCTTTTCAAACTCTGGAATCTTTACAAGAATACGTTTTGGTTTCGCAAGATAAGCATTTGGTTGAAACTTTTACCAAGCAAACGGATGGAAGTTGGCGATATTTGGCAACGATCGGACTTGAAAGCGAAGTTTATTTTGATTCGGTTGAAGAAAAACTGAAAATAAGCGAAATTTACGACTTAGTTGAATTTGAATAATGGCTCTCAAAGCAAAAAAACAAAAACGCTTCACGCCCGAAGAATATTTGGCTTTGGAAGAAAACGCTGAATTTCGGAGCGAATTTGATGATGGCGAAATTGTCGCAATGGCTGGAACTTCGGTCAATCATTTTCGGATTGTTAAAAATATCGAACGTATTTTAGACTCTAAAACTAAGGAATCTTGCGAAGCATTTTCAACGGAAATAAAAGTTCGGGTTGAAGATTTGCAAAAATTTTACTATCCCGATGTTTTCATTGTTTGCGGCAATCCTGTTTTTTATGAAAAGCGTGATGATACGATTGTAAATCCTGTTTTGATTGTTGAAGTTTTATCAAAAGGCACGGAAGCTAAAGACCGTGGCGAAAAAATGCTTGCTTACAGGACATTGGAATCTTTGCGAGAGTATGTCTTAGTTTCGCAAGACAAGGCGATTGTCGAGCAATATACGAAAGATAAAAAAGGAAATTGGATTCACAAAGCAACAATCGGACTGAAAAGTAAAGTGAATTTTGAGTCGATCGAAGTTGAATTAAGTTTGGACGAAATTTATCAACGAATAAAATTATGAGCGAAACGAACGGACATCAGGAAAAAAAGAGATTAGACAATCCGCCGCAGACGATAAAATTTAAGATTCAGCGGCGTGAAAAATTGGGTGCGAACGAATATTGGGAAACTTTCGAGATTCCGTATCGGCGCAATCTGAACGTGATTTCCGCGCTGATGGAAATCCGCAAAAATCCCGTCACGATCGAAGGCAAAACGACCACGCCGCCGGTTTGGGATATGTCTTGTTTGGAACAAGTTTGCGGCATCTGCACGATGGTCATTAACGGTCGCGTGCGTCAATCGTGTTCGGCATTGGTTGACGATCTGCTCGTCGCTTCGGGCGGAAACGAAATTTCGCTTGCGCCGATGTCGAAGTTTCCGAACGTGCGCGATTTGAAAGTTGACCGCTCGAAAATGTTCGAGCATCTCAAACAAGTTCACGCTTGGGTCGAACTTGACGGTTCGCACGATCTCGGACCGGGACCGACGCTTTCAAACGAAAAGGCGCAGGAACGCTATGCTTATTCGCGCTGTATGACGTGCGGCTGCTGTCTCGAAGCGTGTCCGCAGTATCACGATGACAATTACATCGGACCGCAGGCGATCGCGCAGGCGAAACTTTTCAATATGCATCCGACCGGAAAGATCACGATCGAAGACAGGCTCGACGGTTTGATGGGCGAAGACGGAATTACCAATTGCGGAAACGCGCAAAACTGTGTGCAGGTTTGCCCGATGTCGATTCCGTTGACACGCGCAATTTATGAAACTAACCGCGATATTACGGTCAATGCTTTGTTCGGTTGGTTGAAAAAGTAAATTTAACAAAAACTTTTTTGATGAGACGGAAGAAATTTTCTTCCGTCTTTTTTATTTTTTTGGTAATCTTTTTCAGACAAAAGCTGTAGCGTGAAATTCGACATAAAATATTTTGAAAAATAATCTGAAAGACGCAAAGTTTGAGAGCATAAACAATTAATATTTCTCTTACGTCGAATTCAAGTTAATTTACTGCAAACAAAATTTTGTGCAGGCGGCAAATTAAACCGCGCAGGTGGTGTTTTAAATCGCGCAGGTGGTGTTTTAAACCGCGCAGGTCACAAATTAAACCGTGCAGGTCACAAATTAAACCGCGCAGGTCACAAATTAAATCGTGCAGGTCACAAATTAAATCGCGCAGGTGTCGTTTTAAATTGCGCAGGCGGCAGATTAAACCGTGCAGGTGTCGTATTAATTGGCGGCGGCGGCGTTTTATAAATAAAAAAGATGCGGTTAATTCGATAAAATGCCGTAAA
This sequence comes from Pyrinomonadaceae bacterium, assembly GCA_036833775.1. Classification (GTDB taxonomy): domain Bacteria; phylum Acidobacteriota; class Blastocatellia; order Pyrinomonadales; family Pyrinomonadaceae; genus JAJQRF01. The sequence continues at coordinate 3,394 of DAITPE010000299.1, forward strand.
AGCGCGAAAAAGGTGCAAATTATGCCGAAGTTTTATTTTGAAACATCTTTTAATTACATTTTTTCACTAAATTCACAGTAAGTATGAAATACGAACAATACACTTCGCTCATCACTAAACTCGAAAAATATGCAGAAGAAAATCCGAAAGGTTACGAATTCCGCGTTGCCGCACTCGGCGCACTCGGTTATGCATATTTCGGAGTTTTGCTTTTAACCTTTTTGCTGGTTCCGATCGGAATCATCGTTTTACTCTTTTTTGTTCCGAAACTTCTTTTGGTTGTTATAAAACTTCTCGGAAAACTTATTTGGCTGATCGCCATCGGTTTTCTGTCGGTTTTCGGCACGATCTGGAGTTTTTTGAAATCTTTCTGGACGAAAGTTCCCGCGCCGGAAGGTTTTGAATTGAATCGTGAAGAAGTTCCGCAGCTTTACAAATTGGTTGACGAAACGAGCGATTTTTTGAAATCGCCGCGACCGCAGCATATTCTTTTGACCGAAGATTTCAACGCCGCAGTCGTTACTTTGCCGAAATACGGAGTTTTCGGCAAACGAACTTATCTGATTCTCGGACTTCCTTTACTGCAAGCGATTTCGCCCGAACAGCTTCGTGCCGTTCTCGCGCACGAGATCGGACATATTTCCGAAAAACACGGCAGTTATTCGACTTGGGTTTACGGTTTGCAGGAAAGTTGGGGCAGATTTTTGGCTTCGCAGGAAGACGAAGGACACAAACTTTCGTTTCTTTACGCGAAGTTTTTGAACTGGTATTTCCCGTATTTCGGCGCGTATTCGTTCGTTTTGCGCCGCCGTCACGAGCGCGAGGCGGATAATTATGCGGTTCAGTTTGTCGGCGCGAAACCGCTCGGCGAAGCATTGATAAATCTTGAAATAAAATCGCTTAACTTATCGCAGAAATTTTGGAAGGACGTTTTGGACGAAGCCGGACGCGAACAAGCTCCGCCGAAGGAATTTTTTACGCGGATGGCAACGGCGTTTCGTGAAAGTAATAAGCCGCAGGATTTGATGCATCTGTCGAAAGCCGTTGCAATTAATACGGGTTATGCGGATTCGCATCCGAGTTTGTCGGAACGCCTGCGGACGATCGGTTATTGGAAAAACGGCGATCTGCCCGAATTGCCCGAAGAAGTTTCGGAAACGGCGGCTCAGAAATATTTCGGAAAATCGGAAGAAAAATACGTCAAGATTTTCAACGATCTGTGGCAGGAACGCGTCCGCGACGAATGGAAAAAACGTCACGAATATCTGCTCGAAGCGGAAAAAAGAATCGGCGAACTGAACGAAAAAGCGCAAAACGAAACGCTTTCGAAGGAAGAATTGTTTGAAAAAGCAAAGCTCGTTTCGGAAAGATACGGACAAAACGACGCGCTTCCGATCTTGCGTGAAATTCTTGCGCTCGAACCCGAAAATGCCGACGCAAATTTTGCCGTCGGCTCCGTTTTGCTTTCCGAAGAAGACGAAAGCGGCGTTGATTACATCGAAAAAGCGATGAATGCCGACCGCACTTTGAAGATCGCGGGATGCGAAACGATCTATTATTTTCTGCGCGGCAAAGGTCGTGACGAAGAAGCGAAAAAATACATTCTCGCAATCGAATATGAAGAAGAAGCGGTCGGGCTTGCACAGCAGGAACGTGCTGCCGTTTCGTCGAATGACAACTTTATCGAACACGATTTTAAAGACGAAGTTCTCGAAAGAATTCGCAGTAAAATTCAGTATTACGATGAGATTCAAGCGGCTTATCTGACCAAAAAAGTCGTGAAGCATTACGCGGAAGTTCCTTTTTACGTGATGTTTCTCGACACGAAAAAGAAAGGTTGGGTCGGCGACAGCACGACGCTCAATACGAACGATCTGTTGAACGTGATGGTCGAGCGTTTCGGCGAATTCGGAATAAATTTTTTCGTCGTTTTGGAAAACGACTTTAAATCTATGAAACCTCGGTTGGAAGAAATTCCGAACGCGAAAATTTATCAAAGGTGAAACAGAGGTTTTCACCTTTTTTCTTTTTTCTGCTAATCTTTTCTCGCCCCAATTAATTCAAAAAAATAAAATTAGAGATGAGAAAAATCACTTTTAGGCAGCGTTTGCGCTATTGGTTCGACAATAGTTTGTCGGGCGGAACAGCAAGTTTGATCGGTTGGCTGGCGATGATCTCGCTGGCGATGGTTTTGGTCGCGGCGGTTATTTTGGTCGCAACGGGTTTGAAACCCGCAGAAGAATCTGCGCCCGAACCGGCGGCGGTTGAACAAACGATCGAAAAAACGGACGCAAAAGACGAATCTGCGAAAGACGCAAAGGATTCAAAAGATGAAACGGCGAAGGCTGAAACCGATAAAAAAGATGTGGAAAAACCTGCGGCTGAACCCGAAAAGCCGAAGGAAGAAGGCTACAGTTTTGCGGAAGCGGCTTGGCAGAGTTTGATGCATTCGATCGATGCGGGAACGGTCGCGGGCGATAATGGCTGGTCGTATCGCGGATTTATGTTTCTCATCACGCTCGGCGGAATCTTTATCGTGAGCAGCTTGATCGGCGTTTTGACGAGCGGTTTGGAAGGGAAACTCGAAGAACTTCAAAAAGGTCGTTCGTTCGTCTGCGAAGAAGGTCACACGCTCATTTTGGGTTGGTCTTCGCGTATCTTTCTCGTGATTTCCGAGCTTGCGGCGGCGAATGAAAACGCCAAAAAGCCGCGCGTCGTTATCTTGGCGGACAAAGATAAGGTCGAAATGGAAGACGAGATTCGCGGCAAGGTCGAGGACACGGGACGCACGAAAGTCGTCTGCCGTTCGGGCAGTCCGATCGATCTTTCCGACCTCGAAATCGTCAATCCGCACGCGACGAAATCGATCATAATCTTGTCGCCCGAAGAATTTTCCGACCCGGACGCGCAGGTTATTAAAATGATTCTCGCGATCACGAACAATCCGAATCGGCGCGAGGAAAAATATCACATCGTTGCCGAACTTCGCGATCCGAAAAACGTCGAAGTCGCGAAAATGGTCGGAAAGGATGAAGTCGAGATAATTTTGGCGGAAGATTTGATTTCGCGGATCACGGTGCAGACTTCGCGGCAGACGGGCTTGAGCGTCGTTTACAAAGAACTGCTCGATTTCGGCGGCGACGAGATTTATTTTTCCGAACAAACTTCGCTCGCGGGCAAAACTTACGGTGAATCAATCGCGGCTTTTGCCGATTCCGCGTTGATCGGAATTCGTTTTGCAAACGGACAAACGAAACTTAATCCATCAATGGAAACGAAGATTTCGGCGGGCGATAAAGTCGTCGTAATTGCGGAAGATGACGATAAGATCAGCGTTTCGGCGAAGGCTGATTTCAATGAAAAGGCGATCGTTGCGAAGAGCGGAAGCGACGTGAAAACCGAAAAGAATCTGATTCTCGGTTGGAACGCAAAAGGCGAAACGATCGTGCGCGAGATGGATAAATATGTTTCCAAAGATTCGGAATTGACGGTTGTTGCCGATTTAGCGGAAGCGCGGGAAATCGTTGAAGAGATCGCGGCTGAGTTGGAAAATTTGAAAGTAAAATTCGTGCTCGGCGACACTTCCGACCGCGCAATACTCGATTCGCTCGATTTGACCTCGTATCAGCACGTCATTTTGCTGTGCTACGCCGATAATTTGGAGATTCAGGAAGCCGATTCAAAAACGCTGATGACCTTGCTGCATCTGCGCGACATCGAAGCGAAGAAAGGCGAAGCGTTCAGCGTCGTGAGCGAAATGCTCGACGTGAAAAATCGTGCTTTGGCGGAAATCGCAAAGGCTGAC
>DAITPE010000300.1:0-7181 GCA_036833775.1 Pyrinomonadaceae bacterium
ATTCATAATTGTCAATTGCCTTGTTAACATCAAAAGCTGTCTTATTTAAAAGTGCCACGATCCACCTATCAACAGTCGAAGCCGTTTCATCTAGCTTCAAACAGTGTTCATCAACGCTTGCTCCTTCCGAATTCATCAGGCAAAAACGCGTCGCGTTCCAAATCTTGTTGGCGAAATTGCGGTATGTTTCGATCAAAAGATCGTTCCATTTGATGTCCGCGCCGGTTGCGATGCTTGCTAAATAAATGCGCGTCGCGTCAACGCCGAATTTGTCGAACATTTCGATCGGATCGACGCCGTTGCCGCGCGATTTCGACATCGGTTTGCCGTCTTTTCCTAAAACCGTTCCCGTCACGAGAACGTCGTTGAACGCGATTTTATTGACGAATTTCTTCGTCGTCATCATCATTCGCGAAACCCACAGGAAAATAATGTCGCGTCCAGTGACGAGAACATCGGTCGGCGTAAATGTATTTAAATCTTCCGTTTCCGTCACTTCGCCGTTCCAGCCGAACGTCGAAAACGCCCACAGCGCGGACGAAAACCAAGTATCGAGAACATCGTTGTCTTGTTTCAAATTCTCCGTTCCCGCTTGTTCGGCGGCTTCGGCTTCGGTTCTTGCGACAAAAACATTTCCGTTTTCGTCATACCAAGCCGGAATCTGATGTCCCCACCAAAGCTGGCGCGAGATCGTCCAATCTTTCAAATTTTCGAGCCACGTCGTGTAAACTTTCGCGTGCGGAACTTCGGGGAAAAAGCGCGGCGCATTTTCATTTTTTATCAGATCAAGCGCAATGTCGCGCATTTCGTCCATTTTGACGAACCATTGTTCGGACAAAATCGGTTCGACGATCGTTTTACAGCGTTCGCAAACGGGCAAACTTATCTCGTAATCGTCAACTTTTTCGAGCAAACCCAACTCTTCAAACTTTTCGACGACCTTTTTACGCGCTTCAAATCTGTCCAAACCGACAAATTCTTCGCCTGCGTTTTCGTTCATCGTTGCGTCGTCATTCATTACAAGAATCTGCGGTAAATTGTGACGTTCGCCCATCGCGTAATCGTTCGGATCGTGCGCCGGAGTAACTTTGACCGCGCCCGTTCCGAATTCAGATTTAACATATGCATCCGCTATAATCGGAATTTCGCGGTGCGTCAATGGCAGTTCGATCACTTTGCCGATCAAATCTTTGTAGCGTTCATCCGACGGATTGACCGCCACTGCCGTATCGCCGAGCATCGTTTCGGGACGCGTCGTCGCAACCGTGATTTTTTGGTCGGAATCTTTGATCGGATATTGCAAATAAGTGAGCTTTCCGTCTTTTTTCGTTTCTTCTACCACTTCGAGATCAGACAAAACGGTTTTATCTTTCGGACACCAATTTACGATTCGCAGACCGCGATAAATCCAGCCTTCTTCAAACAGCGTGCAGAAAACTTCGCGCACCGCTTTCGATAAACTTTCGTCCATCGTAAAACGCTGGCGCGACCAATCGACGCTCGCGCCTTCGCGCCGCATCTGTTCGGTGATCGTGTTGCCGAAATCTTCCTTCCATTTCCAACAGCGTTTCAAAAATTCTTCGCGACCGATGTCGAGCGGCGATTTGTTTTCGTCTTTGCGAAGCTGTTCGACGACTTTGCGCTGAACCGAAATTCCGGCGTGATCCGTTCCCGGAAGCCATAAGGTTTTAAATCCCTGCATCCTTTTGCGGCGCGTCAAAACGTCCATCAAAGTATGTTGGAGCGCGTGTCCCATGTGCAACGAACCCGTCACGTTCGGCGGCGGAATGACGATCGAATATTTTTCGGCGTTAGGATTCTCGTTGAGCTCAGGCGCGAAACAACCTTGTGTTTCCCAACGTTGATAATGACTTTCTTCGGCTTCTTTCGGGTTATATGCTTTTGCGATTTCCATAAAATTCGTTATTGGTTATTGGTTATTTGTCCGTCGTCCTTTGAGTTTTAAACTAAGCGCGAAGGACAAATGACAAAGGACAAATTGTAAAACAAAAAAGGCTGATTTTCATCTTGCGAGAAAAATCAGCCTTTTACTTTTTGCTTTTTAGCTTTTACTTTTTGCTTTCATTTTCTTCCGCCATTTTTTTGATGATGAGTTCGGTCATCTGCGGCACGACTTCCCAAGCGATCTCGCGGATTGCGCGGTCGGAAAGTTTTTCGGCTACTTTTTGAGCGATGGCTTCGATCATTTCAGGCGAAATATCTTTTGAACCCGTTGCTTCGACGATCTCTTCACGAATCACGGATTCGGTCGTCGGCTCGGTTTCAACGGCAGTTTCGGTTGTTTCTTCAACTTCGGAAATCGTCGGTTCGGTTTCTTCCGCAATTTCAGAAGTTTCGTTTTCAGTTTCTTCCGCAGTTTCGCTTTCGGCAATTTCTGCGAATGTTTTAGGTTCAGTTTCTTCAACTTCTGCAACTGTTTCGGATTCGGGTTCACTTTCCGATTCGGAAATCGGTTCCGTTTCCACTTCCGTTTCAGCGGTAGTTTCCTCAGTTTCTTCCGCCGCAGTTTCAGTTTCTTCAACAGATTCGGGTTCCGTTTCGGTCGTTTCAGTTTCTTCCGTTACGTTTTCAGATTCTTCTTGAACCGGTTCGGCTTCGGTTTCCTCGATCGTTTCAGGCTCGTCATCTTCAACTACTGACGCAGTTTCTTCAACCGTTTCAGGTTTGGAATCAACATCAGCCGCTTCGTTTTCCGCAACGGTTTCTGTTTCCTCGACTGCTTCAGCTTCAGTCGTTTCAGGCTCGATTTCTTCAATTTCCGAAATTTCTTCCGTTTCCGTTTCCGTTTCGATTTCTTCAACTGCGGAAACTTCATTTGAATCCGTTTCCGTTTCGGGTTCGGCAGTTTTTGTTTCTTCAACTGCAATTTCCGATTGCGGCGGCGAAACGAATGAAGCAGGTTTTGAAACGAGCGGCGGAATTTCGAGCAGATTGTCGTCGGCATCGAAAAGCGAAGCCGATGTGGAAACTTCTTTTTCGTTCGTTTCTTCGCTTAAATTTTCGTCACTTTCGGAAACCGTTTCGGTTTCAGCAGAAACTTCATCGTCAGATTCTTCACTTTCGTTTTTTTCTTCCGTTTTTTCTTCCGAATCAACGTCCGCAAACTCGTAAACCGTTGCGGTTTCTTCGGTTTCGGCAGGTTCGTCTAAAGACGGAAGTTCTTTTGAAAATTCGTCTTCGTCTTCCGAAACGATTTCAAAAGACGTTTCTTTGATTTCTTCCTGAGGTTCGGAATAATTTGTTTCCGCTGTCTTTTCCGTTTCGTTTTCAGTTGATTCAGGTTCGGCTGAAATTGCTTCAACTTCTGCGTTTTCCGGCTCTTCTTCCGGTTCGGAATGTCTGCCGAAATGCTCGGCATCGATCATTTCGTCGTCCATTGCGGGTTCGCCGTAGTTAGTTTCCGCAATCGGAATTTCTTTCGTATCGGCATATTGCCACGAATCATCTTCGGCGGCTTCCGTTTCGGGTTTGGCTTCGAGCAGTTCGGTAACTTTGCTGACAAGCTGGCGGATCGATTGAAAAGGCTTGGTCAAATAATCGTTTGCGCCGATGCGTTCGGCTTTCGCTTCGTCGAAAGGCTCGAACGAACCGACCAATAAAATGACGGGAATTGCTTTTGTTTCGGCGTTTTGCTTGATTCGCTCACAAATCTCGTAGCCGCTCAAACCCGGCATATTGACATCCGCCAAAATGAGATCGGGCAATGATTCATTGATCTTTGCCATCGCCGAATCGCCGTCGCCGACGGCAATCACTTCGATTCCTTCATCGGCAAATGTCAGGTTGACTACCTTTTGAATCGTTATCGAATCGTCTGCTAATAACAGCTTACGTTTAGACACAGGTGATTTCGCTCCTTATCGAACTAACGAAAATTTAATCAGGGGAAAACTTCTCTTCGTCTTGAAAACTAACACTCGTTGCCGTTTTTTTCAAGAAAAGATTTATTATTTTGACTTAACCGCTTCTTTTTTTCGTAAATGTCCGCAGCATCGTCTGTAATTGCGAACTCGTAAAAGGTTTCGGCAAAAAAGCGATCGCTCCGGCGGAAAAACTTTCAGACGACAGGCGCGGATTTTGCTCAGCCGTCATCATTATCACGGGAATTTTCATCAGACGTTTTTCCGACTGCATATAGCGAACCAATTCCGTCCCTTGAATATGCGGCATAATCACGTCGAAAATCGCCGCCGCAAGCGGTTCGCCCGACTGCAAAAGTTTGTAGGCTTCTTTTCCGTCACGCGCCGCCAGAACGGTAAAACCTTCTTTTTCAACAATTGCTTTGACAAGACGCAGGATCGCCGGATCGTCGTCGGCAACCAAAACTTGTTGAATTTCTTGTAATTCCATTCCGTCCATCGTTTTGTTTTCCTTCTATTTTATTTACTGCGCCTTTATCTTAGCAAACTTTTGCGTCTGTTTACGAATTTTCGACCAATTTTGCCGCTAATTTTATCGCCGCTTTCATACTCGAAGCATCGGCGATGTTTTTTCCCGCAATATCGAACGCCGTTCCGTGATCGACCGAAGTTCTGATCAAAGGCAAACCGAGCGTGACATTTACGGATGCGCCGAACGAAAGACATTTGACCGCAATTGTCGCCTGATCGTGATAACACGCGACGACGGCATCGAATTCGCCTTTGAAACCGCGTAAAAAGATCGTGTCGGGCGAATATGCGCCGGAAACTTCGATTCCGAATTTTTCACGGCATTCTTCGATCGCAGGAACAATTTCCTTTTCTTCTTCATCACCGAACATTCCGCCTTCCGAAGCGTGCGGATTGAGTCCGGCGACAGCGATCTTTACTTTTCTATTCAAAAGTTTCGACAAAGAATCGTTCGTAAATCGAATCAATTCGACGAGCTTTTCTTTTTTGATAAGTTTGATCGCATCGAGCAAGCTCAGATGCGTCGAAAGCAGCACGACGCGTAAGTCTTCGGCAAAAAAACTCATCGCAAACTCTTTCGTCTGCGTCAGTTCGGCTAAAAACTCCGTGTGACCGGGAAAATCGTAACCGCCCAAGAAAATCGCTTTTTTACTGATCGGCGCGGTTGCGACCGCATCGATTTTTCCTTTTTTCCAAAGATCGACCGCCGTTTCGATGTATTCGGCGGCGGCTTTTCCCGTCACGCCCGATTCAACGCCTGCAACAACCTCTTCTTTGAGGTTATTCAAGTTAAAAACTCCAACTTGTTCGGGGTAATTTAAAAAAGAATTTTCGGAAACGTCAACAAATGAAAAATCCAAGCCGAAATCTTGTGCGGCTTTTTTCAAATATTCGAGATCGCCGATTATCAAAGGTTGACAGATTTTACGTAAATCACTGTCAGCGAGCGCTTTGAGCGTAATTTCCGCACCGATTCCGGCGGCATCGCCCATCGTTATTCCGATGATTGGCAAATGCGCCGATTCGGTGTCTTTAATTACTTCTGAATTCACTAAAACTTAAAAATCTATTTTTTCGAGGCTTTCGAACTCGGCTGCCGATCTTCGGCTTTATACATATACTTGATGTTATGTTTCGGCAAAAGAATGTTCGGGGCACCTTCACGATTGATCTTCAGAGCATCGAGGTCATACCATTCGATCGTTCCTTCGACTTCTTCGCCGTCCGTCAAAACAATAATCATCAACGTGCGCGCGTCGATTTGTTTTTTGTAATAATAAGTTTCCGCGTTCGTTTCGACAGGAGGCGTTTTTTTCTTCTGTTCGTTAAACTCAGCCTGCCGTGAAAAGTTTCTCATATTGGTTTAATCACTCTCCGTTAAATTTATGTCGGCGAGGGGAATAATATTATAAACCTTTAATTAACACAAGTTAGTCAGCCTGTCGGCGAATAAAAGTCGGTACGTCCATATCTTCCTTGCGCGTTTCGCTCGGCGGATATGTTTGCGGAACATACGGATTTATCGGCGCATTATGCGTCGTTTCCGCAGTTCGCGGTTCGGGAATCGGCATCGTTGCCTGCTGCGCCGTGTCGAATCCTGTTGCAATTACGGTAACTTTGATTTCGTCTTCCATTCCTTCGCGGATGACATTTCCCCAGATAATATCGGCTTGATCGTCGGCTTCGGCTTCGATCATCGCAATTGCATCTTCGATCTCGCCGAGCGGCATATTTTCGCCGCCCGTCACGTTAATCAACGCACCTTTCGCGCCTTTGATCGAATTTTCTTCCAAAAGTTTGTAATCGAGTGCGGCGCGCATCGCTTTTGAAGCCGCGTCTTCGCCTTTTGCCGCGCCGATTCCCATCAAAGCGACACCTTTGCCTTTCATCACGGTCGTCACGTCGGCAAAGTCCAAATTGATGATTCCGGGTGTCGTAATTAAATCGGTAATGCCTTGAACGGCTTGTAAAAGAATTTCATCGGCACGGCGGAACGCGTCCATGATCGTGATTCTTTCCTGAACTTCACGCAATTTTGAATTCGGGATCGTGATGATCGTATCGACACAGCCGCGAAGTTCGGCTAAACCGCGTTCGGCTTGCGCCATCCGTTTTTTGCCTTCGACGGTAAAAGGCTTGGTCACAACTCCGACGGTCAACGCGCCGAGTTCGATCGCAAGCGATGCAACGATCGGAGCCGCGCCGGTTCCGGTTCCGCCGCCGAGTCCGGTCGTCACGAAAACCATATCGGAACCTTCCAAAACATCCAGCAATTTTTCGTGGTCTTCTAAAGCAGCATTGCGCCCGACTTCAGGATTAGCTCCGGCTCCGAGCCCGCGCGTCGATTTACTTCCGAGTTGAATCTTGATCGGTGCTTTCGATGTGTTCAAAGCCTGCACATCCGTATTGGCGACGATAAATTCGACTCCTTTAATCCCCGCATCAATCATCCGATTGACCGCATTTCCGCCGCCGCCGCCGACGCCGATCACTTTTATTCGCGCTCCCGTGATCGGGGGTTCGTCCATAAAGATTTTTATTCCGCTGTTTTTCATTTGAAGACCGTCCGTTGTCATTATTTATTGATCCCTACTGGTTCCTTTTTTATAAGATTTACTGCTAACTCTTTATTTTGTGGTGCTTTTTCGGGAGCTGCCATCTTTCAACAAGATATTGTGCTTTCGGCAAAAAAGCATACAATCATTTGTGTTAAAAATCCAGTCAAGAAGTTAAATTTATCTGAATTTTTCCCGAAAATTTTCAAACCAC
>DAITPE010000301.1:0-7107 GCA_036833775.1 Pyrinomonadaceae bacterium
CGGCTATTCAACGGAGAAGTTTATATGAAAAAACTCATCTTAATGATTGCCGTTTTTGTTTTGTCTGTCGCAAATATTTTCGCACAAGTTTCGCGTGAAAAGGCGGAAGAAAATCCGCTCGATTGTGCGCTTTACCTCATTTCAAAAGATAAAAATTCAGTTGATGCCGATTTTCTACCGCAAAGACTTATCAAGATCGGACGCTATGATGACGCGATGAATGTCATTGAAAGCGATGACAACAGTTATTCACGATTTGAAACTTTAGCGGTGATCGGCGACGAATTGCTCAAAGTAAATAAACTGCAAGAAGCTGATAACTATTTAATGAAGGCTTTTGCGGTTTTGCGCGATGAAGAAGAATGGTCGCACGATAGTTATATCGGTACATTTGCGGCGAATCTTGTTCGCGTTAATCGTTCGACGGAAGCTTTTGAAATTCTCTCGCATCAAGAAGACGACAAAGTAAAAGCCAAAATACTTCTGTCGCTTGCCGAAGTTCATTATAAACTCGGACAGAAAGAAAAAGCTGAAAAGTTTATCGATGAAAGCTTTGCGCTTCGGGCATCGTTTTCGACTCCGAAATATGATCTAGATCGCCTGATAAATTTGTTGATTGAAAACAATTTGCCCAAGAAAACCGCCGAATATTTGGAGCAAATCAGAGAAGATATTTTATCGATTGAAAATGAAGAAGATATAAACCACGAAATGCTCAATTTTTTCCCGCTTCTTTATTTGAATGCAGGACAAAAAGAAAAAGCTTTTGAGATTTGGGATCAATACGGAGACAAAAATGATTCGGGCTTTTTGTTAAATCGAGTGCTGACACTTTTGGAATTTAACGATCGTGAAAACGCCGTTTCGTTGTTCAAAAAGATCAAGCTGAATCAAGACCGAAGCGGTCATTACGGCGAAATTTTGGTTGAAATTTATTTGAAATTGAACGATGTAAATTCGGCAATTAAAAATGCTAATGAGATTTCCGCAGATGTTGACGATTATTCACAGCAAAAATCATATATGCGAATTGTTGACAAACTAATTGCGGACAAGAAAACGGTGGAAGCGTTGAATTTACTGGAATTTGCTCTGCAAAGAGCGGCAAAAGTCGGTGAAACTCACGAAACTCATGACAGTATCGGCGCATCGCCTTTGACTCGCAAAATCATTTATCTAAGAGAAATAAAATCTCGTTATTTTAAATTAAATCGTTTCGATCAAGGTTTAGCCGTGATTAATTCCATCAAAACTCGCAACGATTTTTATCAGGAATTTTATTCACAATTGCTGATTCATTACGTTTCCGAACAAACCAAAACGCTTCCGCGCAAAAAGATCGATAATTTGCTTGCCAAAGCCGAAAAAGTTTTCGACGAAGACGAAGACGACAATAGAAACCAAGCTGGAATTTCAATCGCCGGAGTTTACTCAAAACTCGGCGATAAAACGAAAGCGGTTGAAATGTTGACGAAAGTTTTGGATGAAGCCGTCGAAGAATCTTATCGAGAAGATTATTTTCTGATCGAAGCCGCGTTAGTTTTCAATCAATACGAACTGACTGCCGATGAAAATTTGAAAACGGTTTTGCGGAAATATATCGAAACTGTCGAAAACTAAGCTTTCGGGTAATTTATCTGGCTGATAATTCCCTCTTTCAATTTGTGCGGGTTCGGCTGCGGCGTTTTTACGAGCGAAAAACGGTGGTTGAATTTTTCTTCTGCGGACGTTCTGCCGTCGGGCGTTGATTGCCATTCGTATTTTACGACCGCGCCGTCGGCAAATTCGTAAACTCTTTCGATAAACTCTTCCGTGTAAATCGTCGGCGTTTCTTTGACGATCTTTTCGCGTTCGTCGTTCATAATGATCGCGGCGTAATCTGCGGCACTTTTCATTGCTCTAAATTAACATAAATAAATAATTTTCGCGGACAACGGGGAATGATTTTTGCGTTTCCAAATATATAAATATTTATTCGCATCATTTCGATACGAAATATTGAAAAGGAGAATTTGGGAAATGAAAAATTTTAGATTTATTGCTTTATTGAGTGCATTTTTATTGGTTTTCGGTTTTACGCAAAACTCGTTCGCGCAGAATGCGAAGGAAGTTTATCAAGGAACGGTCGTGAGCTTCGGAAACGGCTTTGACACACGCGTTCGCAGCGCGAATTTTACTTTGAACATCAACGGCACGACTTCCGATCAAGACACGCAGAGATATTTGGACATTTTACGCGAAGGCGGACAAGACGATGTGCTGAAACAAGTCAGCAAACAGGATTTGGGAAGATTTTCAGTCGGCGCAAATGTCGGCATTCCGATCAATTTCGTCCGTGAAACGACGGTTGACGGTAAACGTCGCATCTTTGTCGTTTTCGAACGCTGGACACAGTTTGCCGAGCTTCGCGGCGGTTATCGTTCGCTCGATTATCCGTTCGGCGTGATCGAAATTTTCATCGATCCGAAAACGGGCAAAGGCGAAGGAACATACATCGCGGCGGCGCGGGTAAGTTGGGATAAAGACAGCAAAAACGGTCAATATCAAGTCGAGATCGAAAATTTTGCAACTTATCCGGCGCGACTGATGGGTGTCACAACTGCTAAGTAAATCAAACAAAAAAGAGCGAGGGAAAATTCTTCGCTCTTTTTATTTGCCGAAACGGGCGGAAACGCGACTTTATTGAAATTGTCTAAAGTTGCGCCATTTGCGGTATCTTATCGCTCAAAAAGATTTCCCGAACACTGAAAAACATTTTCAGTGTTCGGGAAATCTTTTTCCGCATTCGGGAAATGTTTTCCCGCGTTCGGGAGATGAGTTCCCGTGTTCGGGAAATGTTTTCCCGCGTTCGGGAGATGAGTTCCCGCGTTCGGGAAATGTTTTCCCGCATTCGGCAAATGTTTTCCCGAACACGGGAATTGTTTTTCAGAGTCAATTTTCTGTTAAGCAAAATTCAGAAAAGTAGATTGCCGACCAAGTATAATGCCGATGATTACACGCTTAAATGTGTGCTTTTCTGCTTTTTCAGTCTTTATACTTCCAAAACGATCTTGCCGAACGCTTTGCTTTCGATCACTTCACGGTGCGCTTTGACGGCATCCGCAAGCGAGAACTTTTTGCCGACGATCGGATTCAAAAAGCCTTTGCTCAATCCGTCGAAGATCGCTTCGTGAATTTCCTTCATTTCATCCGGCGGCGCGTTGAAAAGTGCCAAACCGTGAATGCTCGCGTCTTTCCCCATCGTCAAACGCGGGTTGAATTCCAGACTTCCACGATTGCCGACGACGACGATGCGCCCGAATTTCGCCAAAACGTCGAAATCCTTGACCAAATTCACATTCGCAAGCATTTCGATAATAACTTCAACGCCGTTGCCGTTCGTCACTTCGAGAATTTCGTTCAGATAATTTTCCTGCGAATGATCGAAAACAAAATCCGCGCCTTGTTCTTTGACGAGTCGTTTTCCTTCTTCCGAACTCGCCGTTCCGATCACGGTCGCGCCCGCATTTTTCGCCCATTGAATCGCCGCCGTCCCCACGCCGCCCGACGCGCCATGAATCAAAACGGTTTCGCCCGCTCTGATTTTCGCCTTTTGAAAAAGTGCGCGAAACGCCGTCGCATAAGGCACGAAAACGCCCGCGCCTTGCTCGAACGAAACATTTTCGGGAAGTTTAATTAAATCTTTTTCTTCGCAAACACAAAATTCGGCGTAAGTTCCCGAACCCGCATCAGCCGTCAAAACGCGGTCGCCGACGGCAAATTTCGACACATTCGCGCCGATCTTTTCGACGATTCCCGCCGCATCTTTGCCCGGCGTGTAAGGCAAATTCGGCTTTTGCGCGTAAGTTCCCGTGCGAATATACGTGTCAACCGGATTAACTCCGGCGGCTTTCACACGAACTAAAACCTGATTTCCATTCGGTTCGGGCGTTTCCGTTTCTTCCAATTTCATCACTTCGGGTTCGCCGAAATTTTTCACGATAATTGCTTTCATAATTCAGATTATAAGCAATTTTCCACCGTCCGAACAAAGTAAAATCTGTGCAGTTTTTCAAATCGGTTCGATCTTTTCGATCAATTCGGGTTTTATTTTATTCTTCGGTTCAAAACTGACGATCTCGCCGTTTTTTTCGACAGGATTCCATTCACGCGAAACGGTTTCGATCTTCAAAGGATAGATCGTCAGCGAACCGTCCGTGTCAATATGCATCCGCAAAAAGTTTTTGTAATCTTCGACGTGCAGTGCGGAAAACGCTTCGTTATCGTGCCGCCCGCGCCTCAGTGAGATAAACAAATACGCGCCCATAATAAACGAACCAATGAAATATCCGCCGAACGCGCAAACAGATAACACGCACAGAAACAACACTAAATTGACTACTGCTTCGTGCCAAATATAAAAACCTTCGATGGAATGATTCGGCAATATCAAAGTCATCAAAAAATATCCGAGCCAACCCAATCCTAAAATGAAAGCCAAATGAACAACACCGTGCAATCCGCCGCCAAAGTATTTTTGTGTTTTTGAATTTGAATCCGTAAAAAATATCAATCCGGCAATCACGAGCGTAACGATCAGCAAACTTATCGGTTCTTCGACCAAACGAACGATCGTAACTTGAATAGGTTTCGTCCAGGTAAACTCTCCTTCGACCTTTCCGTGAAGCAATAAGGCAAGCAAAGGATAAAGCAAAGCAGGAACTACCCCGAACCATCTATTATTCGGAATGAAACAAAGAAGATTTTGCCAATCGAGTTTTTTCGACTGTTTATAAGACGGATATTGTTTTTTGAGTTTGAATTTATCGGCTTTGGCTTTTCCGCGCGGATTGTTTTTTCGGAAATCGAAATCGTGCGTCGGATGCAGAAACGCGCCGCCGCCGCCTGCCGTTATTTTATGAACTTTTTCCGCGCCTTCGCCGGCTTCGAATCGCCGATAATGATGCAGATCGCCGGCAAGATACAATTTTAGCTTGACCTTTTTGTCTTCAAGAATCTTCTCCAGCTTCTCGATGCTTTCCTCTTTTTCGGCAAATTTTTCATACGCTTCCGGCAAATCCTGATACTTGATGGCTTTCACCCAATATGGTTCGGGAACGCACAAAACAACCTTGTCGCCTTCTTCCATTTGCTGTAAAACTTTTTCAAAATATTCGAGCTGCGGCACGTCAATATTGTGCGAAAGCTGTAGATCAATGCCCAAAAGCCACCATTTTTGCGGAAGCTTGAGCGCGAAATAACTGCGTTTCTGCCGCGTGCGCCAACCGCCCGCAAAAGTTCTGCCGTTGAAAAGATGCGTGCAGAAAATCTTTTGAAACGAAACGAGTGAATCATACCAATCGTGATTTCCGGGCAAAGCGAAAACGTGCGGTTTAGTCTTCAGATTGGCAAATTCTTTCGGTTGACCGTCAGTTTCCAAAACAATGCTTTCGGTTTCTTTGATTTTCGGAATTTCACCGTGACGGCTCGCATTAAACGCCATTCGATACGGTTTTACCAGCTTTTTTTCGTATTCTTCGGTCGTCGCCGTCGGGTAAACTCCGTCGCCGCCGAAGATCAAAATCTCGCCGCGCGGAAGTTTTTCTACAATTCCGCCGACTTCGAGTTCTTCTTTTGCCAGCGAATATGCGACCGAATATGTCGGATTCCAGCCGTCGCCGACATCGGAAACATAATCTATCCAAATTTCTTTTTTTTCCGCGCCGAATGGTTCATAATCATAATTTTCTTTGACAAGCCGTTTTGAAAAATCGAAAAACTTATCGCTTTTACTCGATGCCGCGACCAAACGAGGATCGGCATTTTCTCCGATAATGGTTGAAATAGCGGTTTTTATACCTGTTTTTAAAAGCTGTTTCGGATTATACCATTCGGTCATTTTTTCGTGTTTGACGGGTTTTGACATATTTTTTCCTTTTGAATGCGAAAGTTATAAAGCCGAAAGATGCGCGGCTTTTTCCAGAAAAATGTCGGTGAATGTTCAGACCTCGGCTAATAATTTGAAGAACACAAAAAAACGCTTTCCCGAATACATTGGGAAACGACGAAAAGAAACCGGGTTTGAATCTTCATCGGCGAAAAGCTCCGTTTAGGATTATTCGTTTTTATGAACGTCAAACACTTTACTTTATTTTCCGAGCGAATTGCAAGATTTTTTTTAAGCTGAAATTGTTTTTCAAATTGCGTTGAGTTTAATTTCGCTTGCGCCGCCGCAGGCTTCGGAAACTAAAATTGCGGGCGTGATTTTAGTTTTTTGTTCATATTCTCTTGAGATTTCTTCGATGAGCTGTGCCAGATTTTCTTTTTTGACGAGATTTACCGTTGAACCGCCGAAACCGCCGCCGGTCATTCTTGCGCCCAAAACACCTTCTTTGTTTCGTGCGATCTCGACCAAAATATCGAGTTCGGCGCAGCTTATTTCGTAATCGTTTTTCATACTTTCGTGCGATTCAAACATCAAACGACCGAATTCCTTCAAATCGTTTTTCTTTAAAACTTCCGCCGCTTTTAAGGTTCGAGCGTTTTCCGTAACGATATGTTTTGCGCGCCGTTGAATGACATTGGGCAATTCGTTTTTATATTTTTCAAAATCCTCGACGCTGACATCGCGAAGCTGTTCGATTTCGGGCAAAAACTGCTTCAAAATCCTGACGGCTTCTTCGCATTCGGCGCGGCGCGTGTTGTAGCCGCTCGTCACAAGGTCGTGTTTTACCTTTGTATCGCACATTAAAATCGCCGTTTCGCTTGTGTCGAGCGGCACATTTTCAAACGCCAAACTGCGGCAATCGAGCAAAAGCGCGTGTTCTTTTTCGGCGTTTGCGGAAACGAATTGATCCATAATTCCGACAAGTGCGCCGACGAATTCGTGTTCGGTTTGCTGTCCGATCTTTGCTAGAAGTTTTCGATCGACCGAAAATCCCGCGATTTCGCTCAAAGCCAAACCCGTCACGACTTCGAGCGCGGCGGACGAAGAAAGTCCCGCGCCGGTCGGAACGTCTGATTCAAGCAAAATATCCGCGCCTTTTAATTTGACCGCATTTCTTTCCAAAATTCGCGCCACGCCTTCGATATAATTCAGCCAAAAGCCTTTCTGTAAAGGTTTCAGTT
>DAITPE010000302.1:0-7076 GCA_036833775.1 Pyrinomonadaceae bacterium
TTCAAACTCGCGGTCGAGATTATTGCCGATGTCATCGGTTTGTTTTTTGACGAACACGTCGGGAATTACGCTTTCGTCTTTTTGCGGTTTTAAAGGTGATTGAAAATAGACGGGAATGTCGATCTCGATCTTTGAATTCGGCAGATTCAGAAAGAAATAATTTCCGCCGTTGATTCCCTGTTTGTTTCCGCCTGTCGTTTGCCCGACGATCTTGGCGAGCTTGTAGGTTTTGACGTAATCCAAAAATTGAAAGGTCGCCGAAGCGTTGCTCGCGTCGCTGATAATAAATGCGCTGCCGCGAAAATTGTTTTCATACGGCACGACGGCGGGAAAACTTTCCAACTTTTCATTCGGCAAAATCTCGAAATATCCGTTTTTTTTCTTTTTATAAGCATTTTCGGGCAGACCGTTTTTGAGTCCGTTGATAAGCTCGTCGCTGTATGTGTCGAGATTTTTCAAAAGTTCGGGCTGCGGCGCAACATTTCGCACCAATCTTTTGCCTTCGTTGTATGGCGGCAGATTTTTTTGTGCGAGATAACGCGAAAGTTCAAAGCCGGGTTCCATATCGCCGCCGCCGTTTCCGCGCATATCGATGATGAGATTTTTGATATTTTTCGCACGAAGTTCGGCAAAAGCGTTTGCCAGAAACTCTTTGAATTTAATGTTTTTCAAACGCCAAGTGATTGAATTATCGATCTTTAAATAACCGAGCGAATTATTTTGAATCTCAAATTTCCAACCGTCGTCATAAGTCGGCGCGGCTCCGTAACGCTTTTCCATTTCGGCGGTTCGCTCGTCTTTGCTCATCGCCAAAACCTGAAATTTCGTTTCTTTTTTCTTCTGAAAATCGACGGCTTCGATCGTGTAAATCCCGTCTTCAAATGGGAAGAAAAGCGGGAAAAACCAATCGAAAAGAGCAAATCTTTCGGCTTCAAAACGCGGTAATGAGATCGAATTCAGGCGGTGTTCGAGCGTCGAATTTCCGTCGGCTTTTGTTACGGAAACGAGTTTTTCGATAATTTCTTTGACCGCAACGCCGTTGATCTTCGTAATTTCGCTGCCCCTTGAAAGTTTTTTCGAGGAAGCGTTTTCGGTGATGATAAATTTGCCGTCAATTATTTGGAAATAAAACGGCAGATACGTTCGGCGATTGAAAAGTCTTTCCCTTAATTTTTTGTCTTGATTGTAAAAATTGGCGTAAGTGTGTCCGCATTTCAGTTTGTTCAAAAATTGCGAGATCAATATAAAAAACTCGCTTTCGGGCATTTCGCGGTTCAGTTTGCCGTTGTATTCGGCGAAATCTTTTTCCAAACTTTCGGGCGTATTATAGCGGTAAATTCCCGGATGAATCGTCGTCAGAGTTTTTTTCAAAACGGCGAAATCTTCTTGTAATTGCTGAACGGAAAGAGTTTTGATCGGCTCCGAATTATCAGTAATTTTCTTAAAAGTGTAAACGTGGCGAAAAGTCCAAGGTGTTTTGGTTTCCTTCAAGATCGTCAACGATTCGGCGGAAAATGTGATCGTCAAACGAATCGGTTCAACCTTTTCGCCGTCTTGTCCGCTTCCGAGCAGAATGAGCTTGCCGTCTGCGAGCGATTCGATCGAATATTCGGTTTTTCCTTCAAAATACTTTTTGGCATTCAGATCGATTTTTTCGGTGTCGCGGTCTTTCATCACTTTGCCGAAATCGTCGTAAATCGTGAACACTTCTGCCGAATTTCCGTCTGCCGAAGGTTTTATTTCGAGCAAAGTTTTCAGCGAAACACGCGATTTTTCGTCTGCATAATCGAGATATTCGAGCGTTCCCTGCCATTTTCCCGCGATGCTCTGAAAGTATGTTTTTGATTGGGCAAAAAGATTTGCCGTAAAAAGAATCGTTACGATTGCCGTCAATAAAAATTTGTTCATTTGTCCCTCTCGATTTTTTTGTAACTAAATAAGATAGAATCTTTTTATTGTCCACAGATGAACACAGATGCACTCAGATAAAGCAACAATGTAAAAATGGTCTGAAATATCAAAAAAATCTGTGTTTATCTCTGTCTATCTGTGGATAAATTGTCTTTTAATCAGACTTGTTTCGAGATTAATTTTGAACAAAAAAATAATCGCCTCAGATCATAATTTGAGCAGTGTTTATAAAGATTTGAGCCGCATTTTATTGATTTGAAACGAATTCCTTCGGCGAAACGCCCGTAAATTTTTTGAAGGCGCGGTTAAATGTCGCTTTGGAATTAAAACCGCAATCGAACGCGATATTGAGCAAAGAATCGTCGGAATTTTTTAGTTTTTCCTTCACGTCGCCGATGCGGAATTCGTTGACGAAATCGTTGAAGTTCTTGCCGAAACCGTTGTTGATGGCATAAGACAACACGGAAGAATTTACGCCGAGCCTGCGCGAAAGATCGTTTAAAGTCAGATTCGGTTCGAGATAAATTTTTTCCTTACGCATCAGATTTTCGAGTTTTTCCTTCAGTTTTTCCAACTCTTTTTCCGCCAAAAGCATTTTGCGTTCTTCGATTGTTTCGGCTTCTTTTTCGGTGAAATGCAGTTCGATCGTTTTAGAACGCAAATATCCGGCGACGGCGAGATAATACGTCGTCAGCGCGAGAATTATTTCAAAGTAGAAAAATTGAATGTATGAAAGCTTGAAAACAAACGAATTAGTAAAATCGAAAACCGCACCAATCAGCAAAATCGCCGAAAAAAGATACAGAAAATTTCTCAGCCAATCGAATTTCAGCTTTTCCGTGTCCGAATAATTTTCGACAAGCCACGCACGATATTTGCGGTAATGACGGATCGAAAAATACAGAAAAGTCAGATTCCAAACGAGTTCGGTGACGAAAACGAAATTGTTAAAAAGTTTCCCGTAATTATCGCCAAACCAATCTTTCCATTCGAGATCGTGCGCGAAGAGAAAAAAACGAAACGCGAGATAAAGAAAGGTCGGCACGAATAAAATCAAGTCTTTTGCCCGAAATTCGCGCTTTGAATCGGTCAGATTCAGCGTGTAAAGCCACACCAAAACGCCGTAAACATAAACTATCGAAAACGGAAAATACGTCAGCCATTGATTGAGATCGTAAACATTCGCAAACCCGATAAACGGCGTGACGAGTGCCGAACAAAGCGACAAAAGCAAGCCCGCCAAAAGCAAATCAGCTTTGCTTTTCTGCGAAAAACCGCGTTTTATCAGCAAAAAAGCAAAGATCAAACCTTGCAGAATGGCAATAAAACACAAAATGCTTCGCGGATTGAAAAAGTCTAACTGCATAAGAGAATTCGGGTAAGAAAATCTTATTATTTTTCCGGCGAAATAAAAAGAAGTTGCCGCAAGATTTTCGGTTAAATATTTTTTCGTCAATTGAAAATTCGGCAATGAAAAGTAAGGGAAAAGAAAAATTATCCACAAATAAACACGGATGCACATTGATAAGATCAGAATAAAAATCATCAGTTTCTATCTGTGTTTATCTGTGGATAAATAAAACCACTATTTTTTGCTGACCACAGAATTTTTTTTGCCCGCCGAAATTATTCAGCCGTTTGAATTTAGCATTTTCGAGCGCGAATCCTGCTGATTTTTTCTCAAAAACGTCCGCAAATAAAGAGTTTTTTCACAGTCATATAACTGCTTCAAAAAATCTGACACATATCTGTTGAAATCACATTTCCACATTTTAAACAGATCGAGAAGTAATAAATTTAAATTAACTTGGAGAAAATAATGAAAGATATAATTCAAACTCGGTTTACCGAAGCCGATGTCACAAAAGTCGAAGAATTTATAACCAATCTCGAAACCGAAATCGCGGGCAAGACCGAAACGCTCAATGCCGACGAACGCGTCCGTTACGGTTCGATCAACGAACAAAACAAGCTCGTCGTCAACAAAGCGTGGCAATACCGCCAAAGCCAACCCGCGCTGAGCGCGCCAAACGTCGATTGGACGGAATTTGAAAAGGATTTCAATGCCCGCAATCATCTCGAAAATTGAATCAATCGCCTAAATCGTCTTGTCCATTCGCTCGAAAGCACAAAGATCAAACACGATTACGACAATTTTCAAGATGCCCTGAAAGATTACGGCTATTCCCAATATCAAAAAGGCGCAGGCGAAGAAGGCTACGATGTCAAAGTGGACGAATACAAAACATTCTTCCAAAAATCGCCCAAATCGCCGCCCGCTAACGAAGACGGCAACGGCGACGGCGAAACCAACCCGTAAAAACCCGTCAATTCAACCGTCGGATACGTTGCAAAACGTATCCGACGCATCTTTCAACCCATATTTACACGTCAAATCACCCGTCAAATACGTCCGTCAACGTATATTTATACGTCAAACAACCCATCGGATACGTCAGGTAATGTATATTTATACGTCCCGACACGTATAAATATACGTCCCGACACGTATAAATATACGTCTGCCAACGTGTAATTATACGTCCGATGACGTATAGGATACGTCCACCAACGTATAAATATACGTCTCGATACGTATCAGGATACGTCTGCCAACGTATAAATATACGTCGGGCAACGTATATTTATACGTCCCTGCACGTATCCGACGGGTGATTCAACGTATATTTATACGTCAGCTAATGTGTCTGATGGGGGATTTAGTTTTGCAATTAATTTATTTAGGAGTTTGTGTTTTTATATTGCTGATTAAGAATCGAGCGTAAAAAGTATCAATTTTAATCAACCTAATTTCATATTCTTTTTCATCAATTTTAAGTCTTTCGATATATCCTAACTCTCTTTTGGTGAAATTTATTGGTTTTTTTCCAATTTCTCCCATTGTTCCGGTAATTTTGTGAACAAGATCGTTACCACTATTTTTCTCAAACGAAATTGCATTCACGGTAATGATCAATTTGTTACTAATAGCCTTAGCACTTTGCCTCGTATATACCTCGATTTCTTCTTCTTTTTCAAATGAATTGACATTCGTGTTACTTGAGTTTTGTGAAAAAGGATTCTGTGTAGGCGATTTGATAGGGCTTTGATTAATATAAGGATTAGGTATTTGGGAAGTTTTATTTACAGAGGGATTTTCACGTATAGGCAGATAATCGCTTAGTTTAAATAAATTTGTAAAAAAACCTATTAAAGGAAATGCAACTAATAAACTAAGACCAATTATAGGAATTAAATACCATTTATTTCTAGAAAGGTTTCTTTGTAAATTCTTCCACCATTCGTCAGTTGTTTGGGGAAGTTGAGACTCCAAATTTTCCTTAATTTGTTTCAGCTCAACTTTTTTTTCGGGCATTCTGA
The DNA here is from genome assembly GCA_036833775.1 of Pyrinomonadaceae bacterium. Classification (GTDB taxonomy): domain Bacteria; phylum Acidobacteriota; class Blastocatellia; order Pyrinomonadales; family Pyrinomonadaceae; genus JAJQRF01. The sequence continues at coordinate 5,293 of DAITPE010000302.1, forward strand.
TCCATACAAGCCAATAGCATCATCAATTTTTTCGATGTCCCAAAGTATTGCAGTTTCCGCCTCTCTTGATTTTTGAAAATCTTCGGTTAGAGAATGTTTAATTACGATTTCTTGATATAAATAATCAGCTTTTTCAATATCTGTGAGTTCCTCTTTATCACTTGTTTTTTGAGAGATATGTTCCATAGCTTCAAAATTGAGTTCTTGATTGAGTTCACCTTTAATAATCAAGCCTTCTGCCTGAAGATGTTCAACTAAGTCTATAGAAAGCCATTGTTTAGCAAAATTTATTTGCTCTTCTAATGAGCGAAACTCTTTTTTGTTTGTTCCAAAATCTTTACCTAATGAATATTTAGACATCATTTTATTTTCAAAATAATCGAATGTAAAAAATGCGCCTGTTTCTTTATGTATAAGTTTCGTTATTAAGGGTTGGGGATAATTTTCATAATTATCTTTGTTCATTTCTCTTTCTATCAATAATGATCTAGAAATAGGACCGCGAAAAGATTTTTTAGATTTTTCTAAAAGTTCTTCACTCTTTTGAGTTTCCCAGTTGAAATCGGAAACTTTAAAGCAGTTAGAAAGAATTACGCGTGTAACCTCTTCACGTTTGACGGGTAATAATAATCGGTTTTCTTGCATAAAGGAGCAATATTTTTCAAAACAATATTACTTAGGTTCTGTTGACATTTCAAAACAGTTGAATAATCTAATTTTGTAATGAAAGTTAGATTAAGCGACGATCAATGGCAGAAAATACTGCCGTTCTTGAAAACCTGTCCGAACATTTACATCGGACAGGAAAACGAGTGCCGACAATTTCTCGAAGCCGTTTTATGGATTGCCCGTTCAGGTGCGCAATGGCGATTATTGCCTGAGATTTACGGCAATTGGAACACCATTTATAAACGGTTTGCGCGTTGGAGCAGTCAAAATGTTTTTGAAAAGCTCTTTGAATTTTGCGCCACAGACCGTGATCTTGAGCATCTGTTGATCGATTCGACGATCATTCGCGCTCACGCATCGAGTGCAGGTGCACAAAAAAACACGGTGCGCAGGCGTTAGGCAGAAGTCACGGCGGTTTTTCAACGAAGATTCATCTCGCTTGCGATGCTTTGGGGAACGCGCTCAGATTTATTCTTTCGGGCGGCGAAGTTTCAGATCATCGACAGGCAGAAAATCTAATTGCCGATTTCGAGTTCGATTATCTGATCGCCGACAAAGGTTATGATTCATATTCATTTGTCGAAAGCGTCAGACAAAGCGGTGCGAACGCGCTCATTCCCTCACGTCGATGGAATCGTTTTCAACGAAAAGTTGACTGGCATCGCTACAAAGAACGCCATTTGATCGAATGCTTTATTGGCAAGATCAAACATTATCGAAGAATCTTTACGAGATTCGAGAAGTTGTCAAAGAACTATTTAAGTTTCATTCATCTGGTCAGCTCATTGATTTGGCTCAGATGAAATGTCAACAGAACCTAAGAAAAGTGAAAAATATGGATAAAGCAAAATGTGCAAAATGTGAGGACGAATTTGAAACGGTTGCGAGCCGTAAAATGCTCTGTGAAAAATGTGACAAGGAAATGAAGGACGAAATACAGGTCTTTCAGATATTTAAATGGATTTGTTTTGCATGTGCGGCGGCGATCTTTTCAATGTATATTCCGATACTGGCGGCGAAAGAAAATTCTCACGGGTATTATTCGATACAGGGAAGAAGCAGACCGATGATGGTCAGCGAAGACGGAATGACCAAATGGAAAATAGCGATTCCGA
>DAITPE010000303.1:0-7066 GCA_036833775.1 Pyrinomonadaceae bacterium
AGTGTAAAGTTTAACACACTGGTAGAACGGCCGTTTTCTTGCCTGCGAGGCGAAACGGCCGTTATTTTTCCTGCCCATTCCCCCCGAATGTGGTAGATTATAGTCTAACAATGCGTGCGAATTCGTGAAATTCGTGGCAAAATTATTATTATGACGACGAAAATTTTACTGCAAACGACGATTCCGTTTACCGAAAACGATTGGCACATCGGCAGATTTTCGCTTTTGCACGAACATCTTGCTTCGTTAAAGGACGAAAACGGCAATGCGCTTTATGATGTAACGGCGCGTGATATTGAAAAGGACGAAAGCGGAAACGACAAAGTTTTGAGCCGTTTGAACGAAACCGATTTCGACGAACTGTGGCTTTTTGCGGTCGATGTCGGCGACGGTTTGACGAAGGAAGATTGTGCCGGAATCACGCAGTTTCGTCAGCGCGGCGGCGGCATTTTTTCGACGCGCGATCATCAGGATTTAGGTTCGTCGCTCTGCACGATCGGCGGCATCGGCGCGGCGCATTATTTTCACTCGAAACAAAACGATCCGCGCGACGAACGCAACTGCCGCGACGATCAAGACACGCGAAACATCGATTTTCCGAATTATCATTCGGGCGCGAACGGCGATTTTCAGACGATTCACGCAGTCGGCGAACCGCACGAACTCTTAAAGCGTTCAAACGGTTCGACAATTGAATTTTTCCCTGCACATCCGCACGAAGGCGGCGTGGGCGTTCCCGAAAACGGTCAAAACGTGCGCGTGATCGCACACGGAAAGAGCAAAATTTCGGGAAACGATTTCAATTTGATCGTCGCTTTTGAAAAAGACACGGACAAACACGGCAATTCGTGCGGACGCGGCATCGCCGAATCGAGTTTTCATCATCTCGTCGATTACAATTGGGACGTGAAAAAGGGGGGTCCTGATTTTGTCGAAGAATCTCCGGGCGACGGTTACGAAAAAAATCCGTCCACGCTCGAAGACATCAAAACTTACGCGGCAAACTTGGCAAAATGGCTCGCGCCTGAGAGCAAGTGATGATTTTTTAAGAAAAAGAAATTATTAGCCACAGATTTACACAGATTAACTCGGATAAATCAAAAAAGCAGATGATAATTTGATAAATATCAATAAAAATCTTGTGTTTATCTGTGTCGATCTGTGGCTGAAAATAGAATCTCATTTTGTTCGACTGCCTAATTGCTTTATATTCGCGTCTTTTCGCGTTTTTCGCGGGCAAAATTCTTTTTATGAACAGATTTTCGACTTCTATTATTTTAATAATCCTCAGTTTGTCTTTCGCGCTTTCGGTTCGGGCGCAAACGGTTACGAAGATCGACGGCGCGGGATTGCGAAAACTTCTTCCCGATAAAGAAAATAAAAAAACCGTTCTGATAAATTTTTGGGCGACGTGGTGCGGTCCGTGCCGTGTCGAATTTCCCGAATTGGTCGAGATCGACAAGGATTTTCGGGCGAAAGGTTTGGAAGTAAAACTCGTTTCGGTCGATAATTTCGCGCTTATCGATTCGCTCGTGCCGGAATTTTTAGAGCAATACGAAGCCGCGAATATTTCTGCTTATCTGCTCGATATTCCTTCTGATTTTCAACGTCTGCGCGCCATTCGCCGCATCGCGCCGCCCGTTCGCAGCGGCATTCCGCTGACTTTGCTTTACAATGCAAACGGCAAACTCGTCTATCGCAAAAGCGGCGTGATCGATGCCGCAATTCTCCGCAAACAGATCGAAAAAACTTTGGGTAAGTGATAGTTGATAACGGATAGCGGATAGTTTTTCGCTGTTTTTTGCGAGATTTTTCTTTAATCCTGTTGGAATTTTTCTAAAAACTAAAGGATTTTTGATTGAAATTGAGGGATTTTTTCTAAAAACGAAAGGATTTTTTCTTGAGATGAAAGGGTTTCGTCTTAAAACGAAAGGGTTTTGGGTTAAAACGAAAGGATTTCATCTTAAAATGAAAGGATTTTGAGTCAAAACGAAAGGGTTTTGGGTAAAAACGAAAGGGTTTTCTGTTAAATTCAACGGGAATTTTCTAAAATTCATCGGAATTTTGCATAAATTTAAGCGGAATTTTCTTAAAATCTTACTTTTCCCGCGCCGATTTTCCGCTTTTTTCAGCGGTCTGCAAAGATAATGATCCTGCATTTTCCGTCAAACCTTTCAAGCTAATTTAACGATTATGAAATCTAATTTATAAAACGGACGTTTTTGTATTGAAGTAACTTTGAAAAAATATTATGTTTTAAGCAAAGATTTTTTGGTGTCCTGAGACATAAATCTTCAAACCCCTTGAAAAATTTCAAAATCAAAGAGGAATCAGACAATTGAAACCGACAGATATTAAAGACCCTGAGTATTTTCATAAAGTGGTTGATTGCCAATACGCTTGTCCGGCGCATACGCCCGTTCCCGAATATATCCGCTTAATCGCGCAAGGGAAATATACGGAAGCCTATATGATAAATTGGGATTCCAACGTATTTCCGGGCATTTTGGGCAGAACTTGCGATAGACCGTGCGAACCTGCTTGCCGTCGCGGACGAGTCGAAGAAGAACCCGTTGCAATCTGCCGTTTAAAGCGCGTTGCCGCCGACAATAAAGATGAAGTCAAGCATTTGATGCCGCAAGCACCGTTTGCACCGAACGGAAAAAAGATCGCGCTCATCGGCGCAGGTCCGGCTTCGTTGACGGTTGCGCGTGACCTTGCACCTTTGGGTTACGAGATTCATCTTTTTGACGAACAAATAAAGGGCGGCGGTTTTATGGTCAGCCAGATTCCTTCGTTTCGTCTGCCTGTTTCGGTTTTGGATGAAGAAGTAAATTATATTCTCGATCTGGGCATCCACACGCATTTCAAACAGTATGTTGACTCGCTGAAAGGCGTTTTGGAGCAGGATTACGACGCGGTTTTTATCGGAACAGGCGCGCCACGCGGAAAAGATTTGCCGAAACTCGCGGGACGTTGGGAAACGGACGGCAAAAATATACACATCGGAATCAATTGGCTGGCATCGGTCGCGTTTGAACACACGAAAGCGATCGGCAAGAAAGTTTTAGTCATCGGCGGCGGAAATACCGCGATGGATTGTTGTCGAACTTCGCGCAGATTAGGCGGCGAAGACGTGAAAGTCGTCGTGCGTTCGCCGTTTGCCGATATGAAAGCGTCGCCGTGGGAAAAAGAAGACGCGATGCACGAAGATATTCCGATTTTCGACAATCACGTTCCGAAAAGTTTCGTCGTTGAAGACGGAAAATTAAAAGGAATGACGTTTGAAAAGGTCGAAGCGAAATACGACGAAAACGGAAAACGCAGTTTAGTACCGACGGGCGAAGAAGACGTTTTCTTTGAAGCCGACGACGTGATTCTCGCCATCGGACAAGACAACGCTTTCCCTTGGATCGAACGCGACATCGGTGTGGAATTCGGCGAATGGGATATGCCCGTCGTCGATCGCGTGACGTTTCAAACGACGCACGAAAAAGTTTTTATTGGCGGCGACGCGGCTTTCGGTCCTGAAAATGTGATTACGGCAGTTGCACACGGACATCAGGCGGCGGTTTCGATTCATCGCCTGTGTTCGGGCGAAGATGTCCGCGATCGTCTCGCGCCGATGGTCAATCTGCACAGCCAAAAGATGGGAATCCACGAATGGGCTTACGACAGCGACATCTGGCACGACAAACGCTACATCGTGCCGCAAGCCGATAAATCTTTGACATTAAAGGACCGCAAAAAAGAAGTCGAATTAGGTTTCGATCTGCCGACCGGATTCAAAGAAGCCGAACGCTGTTTAAATTGCGACGTGCAAACCGTTTTTTCCGAAGTAAAATGTATCGAATGCGATGCCTGCGTCGATATTTGCCCGACTTCGTGCATTACTTTTACAGGCAACGAAGAAAACGAGTTGGAACTGCGCGAAAAACTGAAAGTTCCCGCATTAAATCTGAAACAGGATTTATACGTTTCGGATTCGCTGAAAACCCAACGCGTAATGGTCAAAGACGAAGATGTTTGTCTCCATTGCGGTCTTTGCGCGGAAAGATGTCCGACCGCCGCTTGGGATATGCAGAAGTTTTTCTACAACGTGACGAAAACTTATACGGGTTGCGGTAAATAATATGAAAAACTCGCTAAGCGACTATCGAACCGGCGGAGTCGGTGCTTTGCTGGATGAATATGAGCGAGCAGTTGAAGAATTAAAAACGATTATTCAGAGTATCGGCGAGGAAAAATATTTTAGAATTGCCGATACGGAAACCGAAAATGAAGAATGCCGCTCGATTCAAACGATGATGAGTCACATTGTCGATGCGGGTTACGCCTATGCAAACGATCTTCGACCGTTATTTTTAATGAATGTCGAGCCGTATCAATTCAAAATTATTTCTTATCAAGCTTTTAATGGCGAAGTCGATAAAATGTTTGCTTATACGGTCGAAACATTAGAAGGAAAATTGGAATTGAGTTATGCGGAAATCGATGAAATCGTCTATATTTCACCAAGTGGTTACAAACAAGATTTGGAGCAAATTCTCGAACACGCGATAGTTCACATTCTTCGACATCGCCGCCAAACAGAAAAGTTTTTACTAAAATTTGAATCGGAAAAAATTTCAAATTAAAGCTAAATTAAATGAGCGAAACTAAAATTAACGATTTTGTAGTCAGATTTGCCAATGTCAACGGCACGGGTTCGGCGAGTGCGAACGCGCTGTTTACGAAGGCGATCTTTAAGATGGGAATTCCCGTCACGCCGAAGAATATTTTTCCGTCGAATATCCAAGGACTTCCGACGTGGTATGAAGTGCGCGTTTCGGAAAAAGGTTTTTTAGGTCGGCGCGAAGGCGTTGATTTTATGGTTTGCGTCAATCCGCAAAGTATGAAAAAAGACGTGGCGGACGTAAAAGCGGGCGGATATTTTCTGTATGACAGCAGTAAACCGCTTTACGCCGAATATATCCGCGAAGACATCAATTACATCGGCATTCCGCTGATGGAACTTTCAAATGCGGCTTATTCAGATGCGCGTCAGCGTCAGCTTTTTAAAAATATCATTTATATCGGTGCGCTCGCCGCACTTTTCGATATTGAATTCGAGGTTTTGGAAAGTCTTTTGGCAGTGCAGTTCAAAGGCAAGGAAAAACTCATCGAACCGAATATCAAAGCGTTAAAATTGGGCGTTGATTATGTTCACCAAAATTTTGAATATCCGCTCGATTTGCGTGTCGAACGGCGCGATCTGATTGGCGAACAAATCCTTGTCGGCGGCAATACGGCGTGTGCTTTGGGCGCGATTTACGGCGGCGCGACGGTTGCGGCTTGGTATCCGATCACGCCTTCGACTTCCGTGGTCGATTATTTTACGAAATACGCCGAAAAATACCGCGTTGACAAAGAAACGGGCAAAAAGAATTTCGCCATCGTCCAAGCCGAAGACGAGCTTGCCGCGATCGGAATGGTTTTAGGTGCAAATTGGAACGGTGCGCGTTCTTTCACGGCAACAAGCGGTCCCGGACTTTCGCTGATGAACGAATTTTTGGGTCTGGCATATTTTTCGGAAATTCCGGCGGTTTTGATCGATGTTCAGCGCACGGGACCTTCGACCGGAATGCCGACGCGCACACAGCAATCCGATATTCTCGAAGCCGCTTATGCTTCACACGGCGACACGAAACACGTTTTGCTGTTTCCCGCTTCGCCGCGCGAATGTTTTCAAATGACGGCAACGGCTTTCGATCTTGCCGAACAACTGCAAACGCCCGTGATCTTGATGACCGATCTCGATCTCGGAATGAACGACCACATTTCAAAGCCGTTTACGTGGAACGATGAACGCAAATACGATCGCGGAAAGGTTTTGACCGCTGAAGAACTCGATAATATTCAAAGATACGGACGCTATCTGGACACGGACGGCGACGGAGTTCCCTATCGCACGATTCCGGCGACGCACGAAACGAAAGGCGCATTCGTCACACGCGGAAGCTCGCGCGACGAATACGCGGTTTATACCGAAGACAGCGCAACTTATCAACGCAATATGGATCGGCTTGCCAAAAAGCTGGAAACCGCTAAAGAATTAGTTCCCGCGCCGAAGTTTTTCCAAGAAGAAAAGACTTCCGAAACGGGCGTGATCTTTTTCGGCACATCGACCTACGCGACAAAAGAAGCGATTCAAATCCTGCGCGAAGAAGGCATCGCCATCGACGCAATGCGCCCGAAAGCGTTCCCGTTCGGCAAAGAATTCGTCGATTTTGTCGAAAGTCACGAAAAAGTTTTCGTCATCGAACAAAACCGCGACGCGCAATTTAAATCTTTAATGATGATCGAACTCGGCACGAATCCCGAAAAATTAGTTTCGATCTTAAACTACGACGGAATGCCGATTACAGCTGATTTTATTTTCAACCGAATCAAAGAATTCTCGCAAAAATATGCGCTATGATTTTGAGTGGGACATTAGAAAAGCTAAAAGTAATATCCGCAAGCACAATATCACTTTTGAAAGAGCCGCAACGATTTTCCGCGACCCGAATTTGCTTTCGATACCCGACGAAGAACATAGCGAAACGGAAGAAAGATGGCTTACAATGGGATTAGATGAAAGCGGAAATCTACTTGTAATTTCGCATATATTTAGGAATTTGAGTTCGGAAGTTTGTCAGATAAGAATAATTTCGGCGCGAAAGGCGACCAAAGCTGAGGAAGAACAATATGAAGAAGGAATATGATTTTTCAAAAGGCGTCAGAGGCAAATTTTACAACACCGACGCCGAATTTAATTTGCCGATCTATCTCGAACCCGAAATAGCCGAATTCGTGCAGAAACTCGCAAAAGAAAAAAATGTCGAAACAAGCCAAATCGTCAATCAGCTTTTGCGGAAAGATAAGGAATTAATCGAGATTTAATTACGATTCTGAATTACGACGGAATGCCGATCACTCGTGATTTTGATTTTTAAGGAAATAAAAGAAACATAAGGAAAATATCAATGAACAAAATTGAAAAAAGAGCAAGAATGGGAAACAAACAACTAAAAAATATAGCAAT
>DAITPE010000304.1:0-7021 GCA_036833775.1 Pyrinomonadaceae bacterium
TTGAATAAAAACTTCTTCTTTCCCTGCGTTCGCAAGCAGAAAAAATTGCGAACATACTCGTATCGTCACTCAATTCTTCCTCAGTTGGTTTGAAAATCAATTTCGAGCCGATAAAAAAGAAGAAATAAGAAGCCAACAACGGCAAAATAAAAGGTGCATTTCCAAATTTTTCAGAAATCTTTTCAAGTCCAGATGATGAAAAGATCGCATAAATCCATTGAAAAACAATAAATATAAATAAAAGCGTGACTAAAACTTTGCTCGTTCTCGATTCAATGTTATTGACAACATGTTCGACAGCAGCTTTTTTTGCGTCGTCATAATCACGCTTTATTTTGAATGCCTGATTTATTTTTCCCATTTAAAAGCTAAAACTAAGCTCTATTAATAATTACAAGTTCCGGCTTCATTGCTTCGATCGAAACTTGACGCGCAACTTCTTCGGCAACGGTGCGAAATGCTTTTGCCTGCGGCGATTCGGGATTTGCGATGACGACCGGAGTTCCTTTGTCGCCTGCTTCGCGAACTTCGATTCCGAGCGGAACTTCGCCTAAAAATTTCGCGTTATTTTCTTCGGCAAATCGTTTTCCGCCGCCGTTTCCGAAAATATCGTAGCGTTTTTCGGGCATATCGGGCGGCACGAAATACGACATATTTTCGACCACGCCGAGAACCGGAACTGCAACCGTTTCAAACATTTTCATTGCGCGAAGAACGTCCGCAAGCGAAACTTGCTGCGGAGTCGTCACCAAAACCGCGCCTTGAACGGGAACCAATTGCGCGAGCGAAAGCTGAACATCGCCCGTTCCCGGCGGCATATCGACGATTAAATAATCCAATTCGCCCCAATTCACATCAGTCAAAAACTGCCGAACAACGCCGTGAAGCATCGGACCGCGCAAAATCATCGGTTTATCGGCAGGCGCAAGCACCGCCATTGAGATCATTTTTACGCCGTGTGCTTCGATCGGAATGATTTTGTTATTGAAAACTTTCGGCTGATCGATTCCTGTGCCAAGCATTAAAGGAACGTTCGGACCGTAAACGTCCGCATCCATCAAACCGACTTTTGCACCGTCGAGCGCGAGCGAAACCGCCAAATTTACGGCAACGGTCGATTTTCCGACGCCGCCTTTGCCTGATGAAACGGCGATGATGTTTTTCACGTTCGGCAACGACTGATTTCCCGTTAAACCGCGTCCTTGCGGAACTTCCGCATCCATCGTGACCGAAACATTTTCAACGCCTTCGATCGCACCGACCAATCTTTTCGCGTCGGTTTCAAAAGTTTCTTTGACGGGACACGCCGGAGTTGTCAGCACGAGGCGAAACGAAACATTTCCGCCCGAAATCTGCAAATCTTTGACAAAACCGAGCGAAACGATGTCTTTTCGCAGGTCAGGGTCTTTGATATTCGATAAAGCGTCCAAAACACTTTGTTCTGTTATTTGACTCATAATTGTTTAATTGAAAAAATTGATAATAAAGTAAAGATTCATTTTACTAAAATTTTGGCTAAATGAGCAAAATCGGGAAAAATAAAGAAATCGAATTTCAAAAATTAGCGGAAACGGCAAGAAATTGCCGCAAATGCGAAGCAATGTGCGATAAAACCGCCGTTTTGAGCGAACTGAACGGTAATCTTTTCCCGAAAGTTTTGTTCATCGCCGAAGCACCAGGCAGACAAGGCGCAGACCGCACGCGCAAACCTTTTTCGGGCGATAAATCCGGTGCGACTTTTCAAAAACTGCTCGATTCGATCGATTTGAAGCGCGAAGAAATTTTTATTACAAACACGGTTTTGTGCAGTCCGCGTTCGGAAACGGGCGCAAATCGCAAACCAACAAAAAAAGAAATTAAAAATTGTGCTGAATTCTTACAAAAAACGCTACAATTAATTGATCCGAAAATAATCGTGACGCTCGGAAGCGTCGCGCTTGAGGCTTTGAAAACGATTCAGTATCATCAATTTACGTTGAAAAACAACGCCGCCAACATATTTGAATGGAACGGACGCACGCTCGTTCCGCTTTATCATCCGAGTCCGCAAGTCATCGCTTCGCACCGCCGCGAACACGAACAGCTTGCCGATTTTCAGAGTTTGGCAAAGGCGATTGAAATTTCAGCAAAACAAGGAAGGGTAAATAAATGAAATTAAAAGTATTTCTGACGATCGCATTGCTCGTATTTCCGGTTTTTGCAAATCCGCAAAAAGCAAGATACATCGGCTATAAACACAAAGGCGTGATAGTTGACGCAAAATTGCCGAACGGCGTAAAACATCTCGGCGGAGGTTTAACGTCGAAAGATAATTACGGCGTTTCGCGTTATGAAAAAAACGGAAAATTGATGCTCTGGCTCGAAAAAATAACTTCGCGCGATGCTGATGGCGTGCCGAGCTGGATCGTGAAAGACGTTTTGACGCTCGGAAAACTCAAAAAAAATGAAATGCTTTTGTTTTCATACGGTTCGAGTTGTAAACAAAACGAAAAAGTGAATATCGATTTAATCGTTAAGGTTTTAGTAATGCCGAAAAAAGAATTAAAAGTTTTGCAGGCTTGGAAAGCGAATCCGAAGAAAGAAAAGTTTGAAAACGCGCTGACCAAAGGCGTGAAATGTGAGTTTATCGAACCTTAAATATTTATGAAAAAGATCGAATTTTATTGGCTGCCGAATTGTTCGACGTGCCAAAAAGCGAAAAATTTTATCGAACGTCACGGCATCCGCGAATACGAATTGCGCGACATAAAAGAAAATCCTTTGAGCCGTGCAGAAGTCGAAAAAATGGCAAAAATGCTCGGCGGCGCGGAAAATCTTTTTTCCAAACGCGCGATCAAATACCGCGAAATGAAATTAAATGAAAGAACGCTTTCAAATGCCGAAATGCTCGATCTGATGACGGACGAATACACGTTTTTGAAACGTCCGATTCTGGTTATCGACGGCAAAGCCGAAGCGGGGTTTTTCGAGAAATTTATGAACAAATTTCTCGACGAAAATTATTATAAATGAACGAAAAAGATTTAGAAAATTATTGGAAAATCAGAAACGGAGAAGTCGGTTTTTACAAGCAAAAACGAGGTTTGATCGAAGTTTCAGGCAAAGAAGCCGTTCAATTTTTGAACGGCTTGATTACTAATGACGTTGCGAAATTGGAAGAAAATTCGGCAATGCTCGCCGCTTTTCCAAATGCTCAAGGTCGTCTTTTGGCAGTTGTCAGAGTTTTGAAAAAAGACGGCAAATTTTTGTTTGAAACCGAAGAAAAAACGCACGAAAAAGTTTACAACAATCTTTTCAGATTCACTTTTGCGGGCGATTTTTTTGTAGAAGATTTGTCGGAAAAATACGAGTATGTTTCGATTTCAAATTCCAAATTCCAAATTCCAGATTCGATTGAATTTGAAATGAATTTTGGGAAAGACATTTTTGTTCCGAAAGAAAACGCGGGAAATTTTGAAAGTGAACTGAAATCGCAAAATGCAGTCGAAATTTCCGTTGAACTTTACGAAGTTTTGCGAATCGAAAACGGAATTCCGCTTTACGGCGTGGATATGGACGAATCGACGATTGTTCCCGAACTCGGCATTGACGGACTGATTTCGTATAACAAAGGCTGTTATATCGGGCAGGAAATCATCGCCAGAATCTATTTTCGCGGGCACGTCGCCAAGCAATTGCGCGGTTTGATTATTGAAGATGAAGCTGCGGAAATCAGTTTGGAAAACGAATTAAAATCGCCTGAAGGAAAAAATGCGGGAAAGATTACTTCGTTCACGTTTTCGCCTAAATTAAATAAATACATAGCTTTATCATTTGTGCGCTATGAGTTTTTGGCAACCGATACGGAGTTATTTTTGAATGACCGACGAGCAAAAGTTAAACAACTTCCATTTATTGAGCTTTGAGAAGCTTGAAAAATCCAAAAAAATGGTTTTATTTCTATACTTGCAAAATTAAAATTATTAATTATTTAGAAGCGAAAAAGAATAATAAAATTAATAAAATTGCAAGTGATTGCATCTTTAGAGTTTCCGCAAAAAATAAAATATGAAATAACTCAAAAAATATTTTTCGGAATAACGATTGCGTTTGAATTACTCGCCAAGTTTAAAAAGGCGGACACATAACCCTAGTTTTTTTAGGGATTTTTTTGTCCATAATAATTAACACGAACAAAAGGTGGGGTAGTAAAGATGTATCAAGACCAAGGGAAGTTTTTAAATAAATTTGCTCTTTTAAATAAATTAATTTTGTCCTTTGCTGTGATCTTAATAGCCGGACAAATAGGATATTCACAAGGAACCCGCGGAACCATTCGCGGAACCATTACCGATCCTAATCAAGCCATTGTTCCCAATGCAACGGTGCGATTAGTTGATTCGATCAAAGGAACTGAAGTCCGCTCCGTTCAAACCAACAACGACGGAACTTTCCAATTCATCGAAATTGAGCCTTCCACATACAACATTTCTGTTTCAGCCGCAAATTTTTCGGAATACAAAGCAGTTGACATTAAAGTCGAACCGAATCGAAATGTCGTTTTAGACATTACATTATCGGTCGGGCAAGTTACGGACGAAATTACCGTGACTGCCGGTGCGGAATTGATCGATCGTGAATCTGCAACGCTCGGAACGACGGTTGACCGCCGACGCGTTGAAGGTTTGCCGCTTGACGGACGAAATGTTCTGAATCTTGCTTTGCTTCAACCCGGAGTTTTTCCGGCGCAGGCAGGTTCATTCGGAAGCGGTTTGGGAATTCGCGTAAACGGCAGCCGAGGCGTTGAAAACAACGTGACGCTCGACGGCGGAAACAATAATGAAGTCGCCGTCGGCGGTGCCATCGGCGGACAGCCGCGTCCTGATGCGGTTCAGGAATTCAGACTTTTGACTTCAAACTTTGAAGCCGAATTCGGTAGAAACACGGGTTCGGTCATCAACGTCGTGACCAAATCGGGAACGAATCAGTTTCACGGAAACGGACGTTTCTTTTATCGTCCGACAAAACTTTCGGCAGCGAGATTTTTGGATAAAGCATTGCCGCCCGCAGGTTCATTACCCGGCGCGGATTTGCGTCAGAAATACGAGCGCAAAGAATACGGGTTTAATATCGGCGGACCGATTTATTTTCCAAATTTCGGCGACGGTGTGCCGCCGTTTTACAACGGGCAAAACCGCAGCTTTTTCTTTGTCGATTACGAAAGACGTTATCAGGACATCGGCGCATCAAGAACGGTCAACAACATTCCGTCGTTAGCCGAAAGACAGGGGAATTTCGGAGGATTGGCAACGACCTTGATCGATCCTGCGACCGGATTGCCTTTCCCGGGAAATGTGATTCCGCAGAATCGAATTTCACCGATCGCGCAATATTATTTACAATTTTTGCCGACACCTGACGGAAACGGACAAGCGCAAGTTGCGGCAAACCAACTCACGATCAACAATTATCTGACTTTAAGATTGGATCACAACATCACGAACAATCACATTTTGAATTTCACCGCAAACTATTTCGATTCCGATGCCGCTTCGCCGTTTGCATTCGGCGGTTCGGATGTTCCGGGATTCGGTGCGGCTGATCGTCGCAAATCTTGGAACTACGTCGGACGTTATACTTATGTGATTAATCCGAATGTCGTCAATTATTTACTTTTGAATTACGCAAGAAACAAACAACCCGGCGTTGCTCCGACCAATACGACAACTCCGGCGCAGATCGGATTTACTTCAAATTTCGTCGCCGATCCGAATTTCGCGGGACCACCTTCGATCAGTTTGTTTGACCGTGACATCACGCTCGGAAACTCGATCCAAGGACCGCAGCAAAGAATCACGGAAAATATGCAGATTCAAGATTCTTTGAGCTGGGTGCTCGGAGATCACCGTCTGAAATTCGGTGTCGATGCTACGAAATATAAACAAGCGACCGATTTCTTGTTTGTAAATCAAGGTATTTTGACATTTTCGGCTGCCGGACTCGAAGGAATTACGAATACGACAGGCGATGATTTTGCAGACTTTTTGATCGGTAATTCGCCTGCGGCGGTTCAATTCGGTGCTGCGGGACAACGTGATTACCGTCAACGTGCATTTGCCGCATTTGCACAAGATTCGTGGCGTGCGACGAAGAATTTGACTTTATCTTACGGCGTTCGTTATGAATATAATTCGCCGCTTAAAGATAAGTTCAATCGAGTTGCATATTATCGTCAAGGTGCGCGTTCGGAACTTCTTGCGGCTGGACAATTATATACAACTGATGGTCAGCAGATCGTCGTTGACGGCGGACAAATTCCGCGCGGTTTGGTTTTTGTCGGCGATCCCGATCCGGTTTTGGGCGGAAAAGTTCCGGTCGGCGGAGTTGCCCCTGACAAAAACAACTTTGCGCCGAGAGTCGGTTTTGCATATTCATTCAATTCGGACAAAGGATTTTTGAAAACCATTTTGGGTGAAAATCAAACGGTGATTCGCGGTGCATACGGTTTGTATTACGGTGCCGTGATCGGCGATACCGCTTTGCAGCAACTTTCTGCGCCGGGTTACAGCGGAACGAACTTTTTCCAATTTCCGGCAAGCGGAACTTTAGCCGATCCTTTTGCTCCCGATCCGTTTCCGACCTTCGGCGGCGATCAGGGACAGGTTCCGAATCCTTTCAGCTTCAGCGAAGCCGTTATTTTGTTTCCGCTTCAGCAGTTTTCACAGCCGATCGATCCGCTTTTGAAAACTCCGCAAGTGGCACAATTTAACGTCACTTTGGAAAGAGGCTTTGCGCGTGATTATGTGCTCGGCGTCAGCTACGTCGGCAATCGCGGCAGAAAACAATATGTTCGTGAGCAGATCAATCCTGCGCTCGGAACGTTTTTGTCGCGCAATCTGCGTCCCGAAGCGATTCCTGCGCCGTCAACTTCAAACGCAAATTCACGCCGTTTGAACGACGACATCAGAATCGGTTTGACACAGCTTACGACGGGCGGAAATTCGCAATACGATGCCTTGGAAGTCAATTTTCAAAAGAGATT
>DAITPE010000305.1:0-6980 GCA_036833775.1 Pyrinomonadaceae bacterium
CGACGCTTTTGAAAGACTCGTTCCGCCTTGGGAAAACGCGAAAGTCATTCAAAAAGCGGATATTACAAAAATCGGTTCGCAAGCAATCATCGAACAAAAGATTTTCGGGCTGATTCCGTCGCGTTGGGTCGCCGAACACACGAAATACGAGCCGCCGAAAATGTTTGAAGACGTGCAGATTTCGGGACCTTTTGCTAGTTGGAAACATCAGCACATAATTTTGCCGCACGAAGACGGTGCGATTTTAAGAGATGAAATAGAATTTGAACCGCCGTTGAGTTTTTTAGGCGAAATCGCCGCGCCGGTTTTTATTGTTCCCAAACTCGAAAAAATGTTTGAATTTCGCCACGAAGTTACGCGAAAATGGTGCGAAGAGGAAAAAGTCTAGGAAGTTTTGGAAGTCTGGAAAGTCCGGGAAGTTAGAAAATTTCTTTCACAGACTTCCCGAACTTTCTAAACTTACCAGACTGAAAATTATGCTGACACATATTGTTTGTTGGAAATACAAAGCGGAAACGACATCGGAACAGCGCGCCGAGCATATCGCAAAGCTGAAAAATCTGCCGAACGTGATTCCGAATATTTTGAGTTTTTCGGTTGGAAGCGACATTTTGCATCTCGATCGCTCGTTCGATACGGGTTTGGTTTCGACATATCAAGATCGCGACGCGCTCGATGCTTACACGGTTCATCCCGAACATCAGATCGTTGCAAATTTAGGAAAGGAAATCGCCGAAAAAGTCGTTTCGGTCGATTTTTTGAGTGAATGAAACGTTGGAAAAAAATATTACTGATTCTGTTCGCCATTATTTTATTGGCGCAGATTCCGTTTTTTTTTAGGCGTTTGCAGACGGGAAATCTCGCGGAAAGAATCGCTCAGCTCCAAACTCAAAGAACGAATCTTTCCAACCCGAATTTCAACGAATACAAAGGAATCATTCACGCGCACACGAATCTCGGCGGACACAGCACCGCGACTTTTGACGAATTGATCGGCGCGGCGGCTTCAAACGAACTCGATTTTGTTGTGATGACCGAACATTTTTCGCAAAATTACGACACTTCGGCTTTGACCTTGAACGGTTTTTACGGCAAAACGCTTTTCGTCGGCGGAAACGAAGTCGATACGGCGAGCGTTGACCGATTTCTAATGATTCCGGGCGGCGCGGATGCTTATAATCTCGCGTTCGATAAAACCGAAACATTTCTCGAAAAAGTTCACGCGCAAAATCGGCTCGCGCTGATAACTTATCCCGAAAGATTCAAAACTTGGGATGCGAATTTCGACGGAATCGAAGTTTTTTCGCTGCATACGAACGCGAAAAAGATGAATCCGGTTCTTTTTCCGCTCGATGCGCTCTGGTCTTACGGCAAATATCCGAAACAGCTTTTAGCCAAATATTTCGTGCGTCCAGACGCGAATTTGCAGAAATACGACGAAATTTCCGCGAAACGAAAATTGACGCTTTTCGCCGGAACCGACGCGCATTCGAACATCGGTTTTCATCTGCTCGGCGACGATGCGGGAAACAAAATAATCAACTTGAAGCTCGATTCTTACGCGACGATTTTCGGTTTGACGCGTGCGCACGTTTTGCTTGGGAAAGACAAACAATTTTCGCGTGAAAATCTGATCGAAGCGATAAAACAGGGAAATCTTTTCGTCGGAATGGATGTTTTGGGCGACACGAGCGGTTTTTCGTTTACGGCTGAAAACGGTGTAGAAACAAAAATCCAAGGCGACGAAATCGCTTTGCAAAACGGCGTAAAATTAAAATCTTCTGCGCCGCAAGTTTCGCGTTTTGTTATATTTAAGAATGGCGAAAAGGTTTTTGAAGAAGGCGGAAAAAATGAAATTTCGTTTGACGTAAAAGAAAAAGGCACGTATCGCACGGAAGTTTATTTCGATGCTTTGGGAAGTCCGTTCGACAAAATGCCTTGGATTTTTTCAAATCCGATCTACGTTAAGTAAGTTTCAGGTTTCAAGTTTCAGGTTTCAGGTTTGTGCGAAAATTATCGAAAAATAAATTTGATTTACAAAACTTGAAACTTGAAACCTGAAACTTGAAACCATTTTTTGCAAAGCCAACGAATTATATTTTGGTAACATCTTAAAGAAGCAATTAACAGAATTTTTGTAATTTCCCGTAAAGAGAATGAATAATTTTAAGAAGATCGCTTTTCAAACATTCGGACTGCTTTTGCTTTCGGCAACGGCGGTTTTCTCCCAGCAAGTTCAGCGCACGCCGTTTGACGTGAAAAATTATGTCATGGATGTCGCGCTCAATCCGGTCGAAAACAAACTTTCGGCAACGGTTGACGTGACGTTTGTGCCGCTCGAAGATACGCGCAGCGTTTCTTTTGAATTGAACGGTTCGCTGAAAATTGATTCGATCACGCGCCAAGATAAACCGCTTCCGCCAACTTCGTCCACAACGCCGACGACCGCGCCGACACCGAAACCGAAAACTCCCGTTGCGAAAACACCCGTTCAACCGATTCCGCAAGTCACGTTTATTCAAGACCAAGTCGGCGTTTCCGATCTCGGTCCGAGCGTGAAAATCGATCTCGGCGACAATGTTTTGAAGGGAACGAATGTAATTTTGCGCTTTAAATACAGCGGCGTTTTAGCAACTCCGCAAGGCGGACCGCTTTTGACGAAACGGCTCGCATCCGTCGGTTCGCGCGACGGTTATTTGATGTATGCGGCGCGTTGGTTTCCGTTTCACGATTACGCGGCGGATTTTGCGACTTCGGACATTTCGATCTCGCTTCCCGCAGGTTTGAATCTCGTCGGGATGAGCGATGCGCCGGTTACGCAAACGGGCGGAAAATATCGTTTCGTCCGCACGAAAGACAGCCTTGTCGGAACCTTTGCTTACGGAAAATACACCAATAAAACATTGCGTTTCGGCGAATACGAATTGCAGTTCAACACGAAAACGCCGAGCGATTCGCTGGTTGCTTCTTACGGCGAAACGATCGGACGCGCTTTGCAGTTTTACACGAAAAAATTCGGTGCGCCGGATGCGGGAAACCGCATCATCGTTTCGCAGATCGACGATGAAAGTTTGGATTTTTATTCGTCGCCCGGACAGATTTTTATCGGAACGCGCCAATTCGAACAGGCGCGCGATTACACGCAGGAAAGATTACAGCGCGAAACGGCGGTTCAATGGTGGGGCTTGACGGTCGGTTTGAAATCGTTTGACGACGCGTGGCTTTCGCAAGGTTTGGCGGAATACAGCGCGTTTTCTTTGCGCGAAAGTCTGGCGACGGGCGCACAACTCGATGCTTTGCGGCGCGAATTGCTTGAAAAATCTTTGACGTTCGAGCAAACCGCATCGCTCACGCGCACGCCTGCGAATCTCGACGATCAATCGGTCGCGTATCAATATATTATGTATGCGAAGGGCGCATTAGTTTTCAAACTTTTGCACGACACGCTCGGCGAAGCGAAATTCAACCAATTGATGAATACTTATTTACAGCGTTTTCGCGGTAAAAATGCTTCGATCGACGATTTTGAAAAATTGACTAACGAAGTTGCCGGACAGCCGATGCGTTATTTCTTTGCGCGTTGGGTCGAAGGCACGGGCGTTCCCGAATTTACGCTCGATTATTTGATCATTCGCACACGCGCCGGAAAATTTATCACGCGCGGAACGGTCAAACAAAACTACGATAACTTACGTCTGCCGCTCGAATTGCAGTTGAAAAGCGAAGGCGAAGGCGGCACGAAAACCGTGACGGTTCAGATCGACGATGCAAGTGCGGATTTCAACATCGAATCGGACGGAAAACCGCTCGGCGTGATTATCGACCCGAACAACAAACTGCTCAGAATTTCGCCCGAACTCCGCATTTCTTCGATCGCGCGGCGCGGAATCGAACAGTTCAAAGAAGGAAATTATGTCGAAGCGCAAAAGCAATTTGAAGAAGCTTTAAAGCTCGACCGTTCGAATTCGTGGATTTATTATCATCTCGGTTTGCTCTTTTTGGAACAGCGCAATTATGATCTCGCAATCGATAATTTCAAAGCGACCTTGAGCGGACGGCTCGATCCCGTGTGGCTTTCGGTTTGGGCAAACATCAAAATGGGCAATGCTTACGACGCGAAAGGCGACCGTACACGCGCCGTTGCCGCTTACAAACGCGCCGAAAATCTCGGCGATAATTACGACAACGCGCAGGACGCGGTGAAGAAATATCAAGCGACACCGTATGATCCGAAGGAAAAATCGCAAACAACTGCGGTGAAATAATCTTTTGAAAAGTAAAAAGAAAAAAGCGTCTTGAAGATTCAAGACGCTTTTTTCTGCCCTTTTTTCGCTGATTAGAAATTAAATCTAAACGCGAACTGGATTTGTCTGTTCGTGCCGAGTCCGACGGTTCTGCCGACGGTCGAACGAAGCAGTCCGAAGGTCGAACCTGCCGCGCCTTGCGTGAATGCTTGACCGGGTTGAAGCACGTTTGAACTGCTTGCGCCGTAAATGCTCGTGCCTGTGTTAAAGCTCAGATTCGGCAAAGCATTGTTGAGCGTGACTGAAGGATTTGCAAAATTTGTCGTGTTGAAAATGTTGAAAACTTCGGTGCGGAATTCGAAATTCATCGTTTCCGTGAATCTGAATTTCTTCGCCAAGATCAGATCGACTTGTCTGAAGATCGGTCCCGACAGCTCGTTGCGCGGAAAATCTCCGAATGTTCCGGCATTCGGAATCGCAAACGCCGCCGGATTGATAAAGTTGCGGTCGTTGCCGAGATACGGACTCACGCCCGAAACTAAATTCGGTCGGCGAATATTACGCGAAGCACCGCCGCCCGGCGTATTGACGACGGCGACGAATCCGGTCGGAAGCGCGGGGAAACTCGTTCCGAACGACGGCAGGTTTGCCGTGAAACCGTTCGCAAAAAATGTTCCGTCGCCTTTCGGACAACCGTTCGTTGCTTGGCATTGCACGACGACATCGGGACGCACGACCAAAACTTCGATCGGCACGCCGCTTCTCGCGTTGACGATTCCGCCGAGCTGCCAGCCGCCGAGTAAAAAGTTGCCCGCACCGCCGAAATCGAACGCTTTGCCTTTGCCGAACGGCAATTCGTAAAGCGCACTGACGTTGAAAGTATGGCGAACGTCGAAGTTATTGCGTCCGCGGTCGGCTTCGAAATTATCGAGCTGTGCCGAAGTTCTGGCTTCGTTCGAGCCTGCCGTTAAACCTTTGCTGTGCGCGTAGGTGTATTGCGCGTTGAGCGTCAAGCCGGTGCTGTAACTTCTTTGAAGCGAGAATTGAAGCGCGTTGTAGCTGTCGTCGCCGCCGCTCGTTTTGTAGTCAACTTCGGCAAACGGACGGTTTTGCGTCGTGCCTGAAAGAATGTCGAATTCGCGCACCGTGTTCACGCCGATCACTTGTCCGGCGGCGTTCGTGCGGTTGATCACGCCGACACCGTTCGGCAAATTCGCGCCGTTCAGGATCGTCGCGCTTCCCGGCAGAATCTTGTTCGCAACGCTTCGCAAGAATAAATTGCGACCTTGGCTTCCGACGTAAGCGACCGTCGAAGTCAGATTGTAGGGAAGCTGCTGCTGCCACGAAAAGCTGTATTGATAAACTCTTTCGGGAATCTTGTAATCGTTTGAATACGCACGCGGCTGATACTGTCGATTGAGCGGATTCGAGTTGAAATTCGCAACGATCGCCGCCGTATTTGCGGGAAATGCGAGCAGTGTGCCGCTCGAAATGGTCGAAGAAACGCGGTCGCTTTCGATCGGCTGGATTTGGTCCTCGGTTTGTCCCGGACCGTAATAAATTCCGAAACCGCCGCGCAAAACCGTTTTGCTTCCGCCGAAAAATCCTGTCCCGTCGATGTTCGGCGACCAGGTGACCGCGACGCGCGGACCGAAATTGTTTTTCGCCGATTGAAACGCTTGCGTATCCGCAGGCTTGAGCTGTCCGGTCGTGATGTCGAACAAAACCTGCCCGTTGCGGTCTTCACGCAGCGGCGCGTAATATTCGTAGCGCAAACCGTAATTGACGGTCAAACCCGGACGGATTTTCCATTCGTCCTGCGCGTAAGCAATATAATATTCCTGTTTCGCCAGACGTTCGCCCGTCAAACCGTTGTTGAACGGACTCGGTGCGCTGACATCGCCCAAATACTGCACCGATGCGGGCGTGTTTGCCAGAAATGCGGCGAGATTCGAAAACGTGTAGGTCGTGCCGCCGAGACGGTCGGTGTAAAGACGGATCAAACGAACTTCGCCGCCGAATTTGAAGTTATGATTGCCTTTGATCCAGTTCAAACTGTCGATAAACCCTAACGAATACGGCGTGTAAGGCTGTCCGCGACCGTTCGTTGCCGAGTTTGCGCGAACCAAACCGCCCGGAATCGAGATGCCCGACGAAGTTCCTTGTCCGGCGATTCCCGTGTTGGCGACGCTTCCCGAAATGTTCAAAATGATGTTTGAAAAATCGACTCCGTTCACGGTCGGCGCGGAACCGTTGATGCGTGTGCGTGCGCCGTTATAGCCAAGCTTGAATTCGTTGATGAGCGAACCTTTGCCGTTCAGGATCGACTGAAAACCGAAAACTCCGTTTTGCGGAACGGCTTCGATCGTCACGACGCGACCCGAAACTCCTTCGGGCGCGATGTCTTTTCCTTGATCGCGGAAAAAGCGGAAATACGCTTTATTCATCGCGTTCAATTGGTAATCGAAACGCACCGCAAACGATCTTTCGTCCGTTTTTTCGTTGTCTTGAAGCTGTAAAATGTCGTATTGTGCGTCGGTCGAAGCGCCTTGGATAATGACCGCGTTCGGCGAGCGAAATGCCGCGAGAAAAGGCTGAATGACGGGATTTGCCGCCAAAGTTAATTTCGGCGCGGCTTCGACGAAGTTCAAACCGAAACGTCCGCGATATTGTTCGTATGAACCGAAAAAGAAAAGTTTGTCTTTAATGATCGGACCGCCCAAACTTCCGCCGAAT
>DAITPE010000306.1:0-6971 GCA_036833775.1 Pyrinomonadaceae bacterium
TACCGCGAACTCGACAAGCTCAAAGCGACGTATTCCGACGCGCTTCCGACGCAAATTGCGTCCGACGGCAGAATTCACGGGAAACTAAATCAAACTGTCGCCGCGACCGGACGTTTGAGTTCGACCGATCCGAATTTACAAAACATTCCGATCCGCACCGAACTCGGTCAGCACATTCGCCGCGCGTTTATTCCCGAAAGCGGAAACAAGCTGATTGCCGCCGATTATTCGCAGCTCGAACTGCGGCTTTTGGCGTATGTGACGCGTGACGAAAGAATGCTCGAAGCCTTCAAAAATAACGAAGATATTCACTCGCAGACCGCAAAACTCGTATTCGGCGCAAAGACCGACGCGGAAATGAAAATTGCGCGGCGCAATGCAAAGATCGTCAATTTTGCGATCGCTTACGCCGTCGAAGCCTTCGGACTTTCACAGCGCGTCGGAATTTCGCGTGCGGAAGCGAAAAAGGTCATCGAAGATTATTATGAAACTTATAAAGGCGTGAAAAAATTTATGGACGAAACGCCTGCGGTCGCGCGTGAAAAAGGTTTTGTCACTTCGATCTACGGCAGACGCAGATATTTTCCGTCGATCAACGACCGCAATTTTAACTTGCGTTCACGCGCCGAACGCGAAGCCATTAACATGCCACTCCAAGGAACCGCCAGCGATATTGTCAAGATTGCGATGCTCAAGGTTGACGAGGAATTGAAACGCGCAGGGCTGAAAACGCAGATGATTATGCAGGTTCACGACGAATTGCTGTTCGAATCGCCCGAAGCGGAAGTCGAAAAAGCATCTGAAATCATCAAAACGGCAATGGAATCGGCAGTCGAATTGGACGTTCCGCTCACCGTCGAACTCGGCGCGGGCGACAATTGGATGAGCGTTAAATAAGTGAGAAGTGAGAAATGATAACGGATAACGGATTGCTTTTCGTTATCCGTTTTTACTTGCAATCGATCGGCAAATCGTCAGCACACATCGGCAAGAACTCTGCACACATCGGCAAAAGGTTTGAACGCATCGGCAAGTCTTCTACATACGTCGGCAAGTCTTCTGCACACATCGGCAGAAACTCTGCACACGTCGGCAGACATTCTTCACTAATCGGCAGCAGCTCTGCACATATCGGCAGACGTTCTGAACTTGTCAGTTAAAAGTCTGCACACATCAGTTAAGAATCTGCACATATCAGTTAAACGTCTGCACCAATCAGTTAGAACTCAACACACGTCAGTTAAGACTTAAAATACATCAGTTAAGACTCAACACACGTCAGTTAAGACTCAACACACATCAGTTAAGAGTCTGCACACGTCAGTTAAAGGTCTGCACACGTCAGTTAAGAGTCTGCACAAACTTTTGACGATTCTGCACACGTCAGTTATAAAACTTTCGAAATTTTTCTTTAAAATAAAATAGCCGCGAAACGAAAGGAGTCGTTCGTTTCGCGGCAACAGCAGACAACTCAAACTCCATATGCTTCCGGCTTAGCTCGAGTGTGTCTTCGCGGAGGGAAAAAATGAATTGCTTAACAGAGGGTTTCAGCAAAACTTAGCTAGATAGGTTTGTCAAAGAATATTTGTATATGGTCTGATTTTATTGAACGAAACTTCGTAAAGACTTTCACAACGCTTGTTCGCAAATAGATTTAGCAAACCTTGTGCCAAGCAATATTCCTTATATTTTCTTAGTTTTATTATGATGTAAAATTATTTGTTGTGAGAATTTTCGCAGACATCCGAAATTTTCGTGTAAATTTTCGCAGTTTCAAACGAATTACTTTTTCAAAATCTCGTGCATCGTATTTAACAAGGTTTCCGCCGTATAAGGCTTCGACAAAAATGCGTTGACATTCAAAATCTGCATTTCGGCGGTTTGTTCGTTGGTCGTCAAACCGCTCGTGGCGATCACCTTCAGATCGGGATTTATTTTGCGCAGGGCGCGTGTCATCGCCATTCCGTCCATATACGGCATCGCCAGATCGGTCAAAACCAGCGAAATTTCATTGCCGCGCTGTGCGTAAATAGCGATTGCTTCGGTGCCGTCGGTCGCGGTCAAAACCTTGTAACCGAATTTTTCGAGCGTGACGCGTGTGATCTCGAGAATGTTTTCTTCATCGTCAACGACGAGAATCGTTTCGCCATTTCCGCGCGGCAGACTTTGCGCTTTGGAAACGTGAACATCGGATTTTTCGCTTTCCGCCGAAGGAAGATAAACCGTAAACTGCGTTCCCTTCCCGACTTCCGAGTAAACATTGATAAAACCGCCGTGACTTTTGATGATGGTCATCGCCGTCGCCAATCCCAAACCTGTTCCTTTGCCGAGTTCTTTGGTCGTAAAAAACGGATCGAAAATTCGTTTCTGCACGTCCGCAGGCATTCCCGTTCCGGTGTCCGAAACGCTGATCAGCACGTATTTTCCCGCTTTTGCTTCGATATTCATCCGCGCATAATTTTCATCGAGCGAAATGTTATGCGCTTTGATCGTCAAAGTTCCGCCGTTCGGCATCGCGTCGCGGGCATTGATGCAAAGATTCATCAAAACTTGGTGAATCTGCGTCGGGTCGGCGGCGATGATCTGAAGTTCGGGATCGACTTCATAACGAACCGAAATGGATTTCGGCAAAGTTTCCTGCAAAACTTTGACCAAATCTTTAACGATATGTTTGATCTGAACGGAAATCCGTTCGCCTTCCATTCCCCGCGCAAACGTCAAAACCTGTTTGATAAGGTCTGCACCGCGTTCGGCATTTTCTCGCGCGATCGAAAGCCAGCGATGCGTTTCTTCGTCGTGATCGCCGAGCTGCATCATCTCGACCGACATCAATATCGGCGACAAAATATTGTTCAGATCGTGCGCGATTCCGCCTGCCAAAGTGCCGATCGATTCCATTCGCTGCGCCCGTAAAAGTTGCTGTTCGATCTTTTTGCGTTCGGTAATATCGGTGTTCGTGATGAGAATATAATCGGGTTGGTCTTGCTCGTTTCTGACCATCGTCCAACGGCTTTCGACCGTCACTTGTTTACCGTTTTTCGTGTAATGCTTGGTCTCGGTTTTCCATTCATCCTTTGCTTCGAGCGCATTTTGGGCTTCGTTCAAAGCCTTTACATCGCCGCCGCAAAGCAGATCGCAAATATCTTTGCCGAGAACTTCGTTGACCGTCCAGCCGTAAATTCTTTCCGCGCTTTTGTTCCAGTAAATTATTTGAAATTTCAGATCGCAAACTAAAATTGCATCCTGCGCTTTGTCCAAAAGTGAAGCCTGTTGACGAATGCGTTCTTCGGCAAGTTTTCTTTCCGTGACTTCATAGCGGATCGAAACGTAATGATGCGGTTTTTCTTCTTTGTCCAAAAGCGGAACGATCGTCGTATCGACCCAGTAAAGCGAACCGTCTTTGGCTTGATTACGAATCTCGCCGCGCCAAACTTTTCCGTTGGCGATGTTCGTCCAAAGATTACGGATAAACTCCTTGGGATGATAACCCGAATTAATAAGGCGGTGATCTTGTCCGAGCAATTCTTCGCGGCTGTATTTCGAGATTTCGCAAAACTTATCGTTGATGTATGTGATTCTTCCCTTTTGATCCGTGATGGCGACAATTGCCGATTCATCAAGGGCAAATTTGATGTCGGACAATTCTTTGAGCAGATCGTCTTTTTCTGCT
The DNA here is from genome assembly GCA_036833775.1 of Pyrinomonadaceae bacterium. Taxonomy (GTDB): domain Bacteria; phylum Acidobacteriota; class Blastocatellia; order Pyrinomonadales; family Pyrinomonadaceae; genus JAJQRF01. Next base: position 3,671 of record DAITPE010000306.1, read on the forward strand.
TCATTTTTGGTTAAATTAGAGAAAAATTTCGGTTCGTTCATTCTTCAACTTCAAATTCGCCGTCGCCTGATTTTTTCAGACGGTAACGAAGCTGATCGCGTGAAATATGCAAAAGTTTGGCGGCGTGCGTCAGATTTCCGCCGCATCTTTCAAGAGCTTGCCGCGCCAGTTCGATCTCGACCGATTCGAGCGAAACGCCTTCGGGCGGCAATTTAATCGCCGAACTCGCGCCGTTTTCGGAAACTTTATCCTTCCAAAGATCGGCGGGCAAATGCGAAGTCGTGACAAATTCGCCGTCTTCGAGAATCGAAGCGCGTTCGATCAAATTGCGCAATTCGCGGACGTTGCCGATCCAATTGTAATTCTTAAAAAGCCGCGCAACTTCGGGCGAAAGTCCGCGCAGTTTTTTGCCCGAACGCTTTTGATTCGCTTTTTCGATGTAGAAATTCGCCAGCATCAAACAATCGTCGCCGCGTTCGCGCAGCGGCGGAATATCAACTTGAATTACCGATAAACGATAATAAAGATCGAGGCGGAAAGTTCCTTCTTCGCCGTTTTTCTTCAAATGCTGGTTTGAAGCGGCAATAATTCTGACGTTCAAAGGCAGATCGCGCAAACCGCCGACGCGCCTAAACGAACCTTCTTCCAAAACGCGTAAAAGTTTCGCCTGCAAAGCCAATTCCATTTCGCCGATCTCGTCGAGAAAGATCGTGCCGCCTTGCGCTTGCTCGAAAAGTCCTTCTTTACGTGATTTCGCATCGGTAAACGCACCTTTTTCATAACCGAAAAGTTCCGATTCGATCAAAGTTGCCGGAAGCGCGGCGCAGTTGATCGCTAAATACGGCGCACTTGCGCGGTCTGAAGCGTAATGAATCGCGCGCGCAAAAAGGTCTTTTCCGGTTCCCGTTTCGCCTTGCAAAAGAATCGAACCGACATCCGAAACCGCGACGCGGCGAGCCAATTCGATCGCTTTTTTCATCGGTTCGGATTCGCCGATAATTTGTTCAAAGCCGAATTTCACGGCTTGCGCTTTACGCGCAATTTTCACTTCGCGGCGCAATTGACGCGTTTCGAGCGCGTTTCGCAAAGTCACGCGCAATTCTTCGAGCCGAACGGGTTTGCCGATAAAATCGTGCGCACCGCCGCGCAGTGCCGCGATCGTGTTCTTCACGTCGATATTTCCCGTGATCATCACCGCGATCGTTTCGGGGCTTTGCGCTTTGATTTCGTTTAAAATATCCAATCCCGAACCATCAGGCAGATCGATGTCGAGCAAAACGATGCCGATCTCTTCTTCCTGAAATACTTTCAAGGCTTCGGAAACGCTCGAGGCTTCGACGGTTTCATAATTCCACGAATGCAGAGCTTGCGCGAGTGTCATCCGAATAAAACGCTCGTCGTCAACAACTAAAATTTTATCTTGTGTGTTTTGCAATATTGTTATCTAGTTCGAAAAATGATGTCAGATTTTTATTGTAACTGAAAATCAAACTTTATCAATAATCGTTCACCGCCGAAATGCGAAAATTTTCGCATTATTAAGGGAATCTTTCGCACAAACTTCTAATTAATTTATTAAATTGCTTTATTTACCAAATGGCACGGTCGTTGCCATTGCATAGTATTGAGAAATTTTGAAAATCAATTTTTCGTGAGCGTAACAGAAAAATGAAACGGTAAAACCTTAACGGAGATTTTAAGATATTATGAAATTACTGATTGCATACGATGGTTCAACTTGTTCGGACTTGGCTTTGGATGATTTGCAAAAAGCCGGTTTGCCCGAAAAAGGTGAAGCATTAATTATGTCAGTAGCCGAAGTCTGGCTTCCGCCAAAACAAGGTTTAGCCGAAACGAACGGGTACAAACAATCACCTTACATCGAAGAAATAATTCAGAAACATTACGAAAAAGGCAAAAAAGCCGTTGCCGAAGCCGAAACTTTTGCGAAACACGCGCAAAGCAAACTCAAAAATATTCTGCCGAAATGGAAGGTAAAAACCGAAGCGAATTACGGTTCGCCCGGTTGGGAAATTTTGGACAAAGCTACAGTTTTTCAGCCCGATCTGATCGTCGTCGGTTCACACGGGCATTCGATCGTCAATCGACTTTTGCTCGGCAGTATTTCGCAAAAAATTTTGAGCGAAGCAAATTGCTCGGTGCGCGTCTCACGCGGAAAAACTACAAATAATTCGCCGCAAAAAATCATTATCGGCTTTGACGGTTCTGACGGTGCAAAAGCGGCGGTCGAAGCGGTTGCAAACCGCAAATGGAAAGACGACGCGCAGATTCGTCTGGTCGCTGTCACCGATCTGGTCGTTCCGAGCGCGATCGGCAGGTTTATTCCGCCGGTTGCCGAATGGGTTGAAGTAGAGATCAAAACCGAGCGCGAATGGATCGAAAAAATGGCGGAAAGTGCGATTCAAACGCTGAAAAATAAAGGTTTTTTGACCGAACTGAGAATTTTAGCCGGAAACCCGAAACAAGTTTTGGTCGAAGACGCAAACCGCTGGAAAGCCGATACGATTTTCGTCGGCGCAAATGCTTACGGGAGCAAATTGGAAAGATTTCTGGTCGGAAGCGTCGCGTCAGCCGTCGCGTCACGCGCAAACTGTTCGGTCGAAATAACCCGAAAACCGCCGCCGCAAAATTTGGTTATCAATTTAAGTTAGAGAGTTTTTCAAATTCTTCTTTTTCAATTAAATAAATCATAAGTTCCATATCAGGCGACATGATTCCTGCATAAATCGTATGTATTTTTTCGGCAGGAATTTTATGTTTTAAATTCAAATATTCTTTTGATTTAGAAAGTGTTTTAAGTGACTCTCGCTCAGAAAGTTTGCTTTGATTTGAAGTGAGCTTTCCGTAGCAAACAATATAAATTTCTTTGTCAGAATTTAATTTCCAGTTTTTTGACAGGTCATCTAAATACAATTTGACCTGTTTGAAAGAAGTTGCCTGAATTCTGTCCGGATCATTTATCGGAATTTCTTTTTCTTGTCCAAAAATCGAAACGCAACTTAAGTAAAAAACCAATGAGAATAATAATAGAATTTGAAGTTTTTTACTCATAAACAATTAAGACTAACAATTGAATTATTAAGAATAGTAGGTTAATCGAAAATAATGCAAGATTTTTGAAAAGAAAAAAGTGGAGACGAGGAGGATCGAACTCCCGACCTCTGCATTGCGAACGCAGCGCTCTGCCAAACTGAGCTACATCCCCACAAATAAGGTTTTCAAATACAGGACGAAATTAAAATACCGCAATATTATAAAAGCGTCAATCAATTTCCCGCTA
>DAITPE010000307.1:0-6954 GCA_036833775.1 Pyrinomonadaceae bacterium
AGCGTCTTTTGCCGTTTGTGTATCAGGAATTAAAGCGTCAGGCGAAATTTTTGATGTCGCGCGAACGCTCCGATCACACTTTACAGCCGACCGCGCTCGTTCACGAAGCGTTTCTCAAATTAACCGAATTGAACGAAATAAAATGGCAAAACCGGAAACATTTTTTCAGTTTTGTTTCAAAGATTATGCGGCAGATTCTGGTTGATTACGCACGTAATCACGCCGCCGAAAAACGCGGAAACAGCGCAATTCATTTTTCGGTTGACGATCTGCAAATTCCTTCGGAAGAACGCGCCGCCGCAGTTTTACGGCTTGACGAAGCACTCAATGAATTGGCGGAATTGGACGAAAGACAAGCTAAGATCGTGGAAATGCGTTATTTCGGCGGAATGAAAGCGGACGAGATCGCCGAAACCTTGAACATTTCCGAAAGAACCGTCGGGCGCGAATGGCAGGAAGCGCGGCTGTGGCTTTACCGTCAACTCAATAAAAATTAATTCGTTTGATTTTGTCCAATTTTGTTTGCCGAATACGCTAATGCTTAGTTGAGAAATTATGAGCGCGGAAAATTGGGTAAAAATAAAAAAGGCTCTGCGCGAAGTTTTGGATGCCGAACCTTCCGAAAGACAAAGAATCTTGGAAACCCGCGTCCCCGAAGACATTCGCGCCGAAGTCGAATCGCTTTTGGCTTTTGAAAAAGAAAGCGCGGATTTCTTATCTTTACCGATCACGGATTTCTCGAAAGATTTCGTTGCAAATTTTGAAGAATCCGCGATTTTGCCTGCCGGACAAAAGATCGGAATCTACGAGATCGTCAGCGAACTCGGCATCGGCGGAATGGGCGCGGTTTATCTGGCGGAAAGAACCGACGGAAAATTCGCGCAAAAAGTTGCGGTAAAAATGCTCAAACGCGAATTCAATGTCGGGAAGATTCGCCAAAACTTCAAACGCGAAAAGGAAATTCTCTCAAAACTCAATCATCCGAATATTGCGCTGTTGCTCGACGCGGGAACGACCGCTGACAGCGTGCCTTATCTGGTGATGGAATATGTCGAAGGCGTGCCGATCGACGAATTTTGCAGACGCGAAAACCTTTCTTTGGTTTCTCGTCTGAAACTTTTCAACAAAATGTGCGAAGCGGTTTCGTTCGCGCATCGAAACTTGATCGTTCACCGCGATCTGAAACCGTCGAATATTTTGGTGACGGCAAAAGGCGAACCGAAACTGCTCGATTTCGGAATTTCAAAACTTCTTGACGCGGAAGAAAAAACGCTGATGACGGCATTCAACGCGATGACGCCCGAATATGCTTCGCCCGAACAAATTAAAGGCGAAACGGTTTCGACCGCAAGCGATATTTACTCGCTCGGCGTGGTACTTTATAAAATTCTGACCGATTCTTTGCCGATCGATTTGAAAAATAAAACCAACGGCGAGCTTTTGAAAGCGGTCACCGAAGATGAACCGATCAAACCTTCGACGGCGACGAGTTTCAACGAAACCGAAAATCCAAGATCCAAAATCCAAAATCCAAAATCGATGAAGGGCGATTTGGACAACATTGTTCTTAAAGCACTTTGCAAAGAACCGGAACGGCGTTATAAAACGGTCGAGCAGTTTTCCGGCGACATTTGGCGGCATCTCGACGGACTTCCGGTTTTGGCGCGTCCCGCAACCACAGCTTATCGCGCAAGCAAATTTTTCAAGCGCAACAAAGTTTCGGTCATTGCCGTCGCATTGATCTTTATGAGTTTGCTTACGGGAATCGCGATTGCTTTTTGGCAGGCGCGCGAGGCGCGGGCGCATTCGATCCAATCCGAGATCGAAACAAAAAAAGCCAGAGAAGAACAGCGAAAGTCTGAAAAGGTCACGAAATTCGTTTCAAAGATTTTCGGTTATGCCAATCCCGGTTGGTTTGCCGAAGGCGCAAAATCGGAAGGAAATGCGCGCGTGATCGACGTGGTTGAAGAATTGAGCGGTAAGATCGATACCGAATTTGCCGACGAAGCCGACGTTGCCGCCGAACTACATTCTACTTTCGCAGGAATTTTTCATTGGATTTCAAGAAAAGCTCCGAACGAAGAAGTTTACAAAATTTATCAGCAAAAACGACGCTTTCACGCTTTGCGCGGTCTCGAACTCCGCAAACAATTTTACGGTGAATATCACGAACTCGTTGCCAGAGATATGTTCAGCACTTACGGAATGATCGGCACGACCGAAGAGGAAAAAGCTGCCTTTCTGATGAAAGCGATCTTAATGATGCGCGATACGAATCCGCGAAATATCCATTACGCGTATATGTTTGAATCTTACGCGGCGAAACTGATTCTTCCCGAAGGCGAATCGCTGCACGAAGCCTTTCGCAGTTCGGTGATTCCGCCGACTGATGAAAACAGATATCAGATCGCCGAAAGAATGCTCCGCGAAGCACTTAGCGTTTGGCAGCTTCATTATCCGCCCGATCACGGCGTTATTTTAGCGAAAAACTGCTGGCTGGCTTATTCGCTCGCAAAACAGGACAAATGGACTGAATTTAACGAACCTTACCAAACCTGCAAACAGATCGAAACAAAAGCGCAAACCGAAGAATCTTTCAAAACGATTTTGCCCGAAGTCGCATTGGTCGAAAAGGCTTTGAAGGAAAAAAAAGGAGTGAAATAAACAGCGGACGATTGTTTATTTCACTCCTTTTTTGAATATAATTGCCTTTCTTACTTCTCGCTCTTTTCCGTTTTTTCCATGCGAACCTTCAAAACTCTGCGTTTATCCACTTCCAACACATAAAACGTGTGACCGTTGAAAGGAACGGTTTCGCCTTCGGTCAGGATCTGTCCCGATTCTGCCATTAGAAATCCGGCGATCGTCGTGTAGCTTTCCGAAACGGGCAGCTGCAGACCGCAGCGTTTATTTAAATCTCTGACCGCAAGTCCGCCGTCGAGAATAAAGCTTCCGTCGGGTTGTTGATTAATTTGTTCGTTGACTTCTTCGTCGTGTTCGTCGGAAATATCGCCGACGATCTCTTCCAACAAATCTTCCAAAGTGATGATTCCTTCGATGCCGCCGTGTTCGTCAACGACGAAGCCGAAATGGAATTTTTCCTTTTGCATCTGGCGCAAAACGTCTTCCAGTCTTGCCGTATCGACCACATAAAACGGCTTTTTCAAAACTCTTTCGAGTTTGAACATACGCTCTTTGACGAGCAGATATTGCATTATGTCTTTGCCGTGCAAAACGCCGCGAATATCGTCGAGCGAATCGCCGTAAACGGGCATTCGCGAATAGCCGTGTTCGCGGAAATATTTAGCGATCTCTTCGAGCGTCGCGGTTGCGGGAATCGCGACGATCTCGGTGCGCGGGATCATCGCTTCGCGCACGGTCGTTTCCGAAAATTCGAAAACCTGATTGATCAAACGCTGTTCTTCTTCGTTCAAATGTCCGCTTTCCTGCGACGATTTAACGAGCTGGCGAATCTCGTCTTCCGTATAACTCGAACCGTGTTCGCTCGAAGGTTCAAGCCCGAAAATACGGACGGTTTTCGTGCCTGTCCAATCGAGCAGACGAATCGGATAGTAAAAAATCTTATAGAAAATCTGAAGCGGAATCGCCACCAGAAGCGAAACTTTTTCCGAGAGTTCGAGAGCCATCGTCTTTGGCGCAAGCTCGCCGAAAACGATGTGCAGAAACGTGATGAGCGAAAACGCGATCGCAAACGAGATCGTGTGCAGAACCGCGCCCGAAGCCAAAAATCCCATTCCCGTAACTTCGGCTAATTTCATCAAAGCAGGATCGAGCAATGCCGCCACCGCCGGTTCGCCGACCCAACCGAGTCCGAGCGAAGCGAGCGTGATGCCGAGCTGTGTCGCGGAAATATACGCGTTAAGATTGTTTAATAATCCCAAAAGCCTTTCCGCCGCTTTGTCGCCTTCGGCGGCGAGTGCTTCGATGCGCGATTTTCTGACCGCGACGAGCGCAAATTCAGCCGCGACGAAAAAGCCGTTTCCCAGAACCAGCAAAACGACCAGCAGCAATTTTAAAATAGTTGACGTCGGATTAATTGTTTCGACCGCCGAAGACGTTTCGGCAAAAAAGAACAGTAAAGATAAACTGGCAGGATCAGACATTAGATATTTTCGATTAAAGTTTTACAATTTGCGAATTTTTATTCGCGATTTTCTCTCCAAAATTTATTCCGCATTTTCTAAAGCGGCTCAATAATTTTCAGATTATAACATATCATTTTGAACTTTATTGCCACTTTTTCTGAACTTCCCCGCAAACTCCTTTCCGCAAAACAAAAAAGCCGTTCGTTTGAACGGCTTAAAATTATTGAAAATTAGAGAAATTTAATGAAAAACAGGCAAAAATTACCGATTGAAATATTCAACCTATTTATTTGAACAATCAAAATTAGCGTATTCTTTATTTTGAAGTGTAGCAACTTTTGTGTCCATAAAAATCTTCCATTTGCCGTCAACCAAATACATATAGAAAAATATCTTTTCCGTAATATTTTGATCTTGCGTTTTAGCAAAATCCACATCAACAATTGCTTCTTTTTCCCAATATTTGTAAACTTCGGCATTTACCAAAGTAAATTTTCCATTACCTATTTCAACGGCGGTTCTCTTTAAATCCCGTGCAAAACCGTTATTGCTGAACATCTTTATACCTTCGTCATCTTTGCCGAGTTTTTTTTCGGCACATCGCGGAGTTTCGTCATAAAATTCCTGCGGAGTAGCTGTAATATACTTTTCTACATTTCTCTGAGACAAAGCTTCCTGCCAAAAGTCTTGCACAACTTTTATCTTCTCATCAGTTGATTTTGTTGGGTTGGACATTTCCTTGCTACTGGAAAAAATCTGTTTCCCGAATATAAAAATCCCTCCGAGCATCAAAAAACCGACAAATATAATCATCAAATTCTTCATAATTTAATATCCTCTATGATTCAACGCTCGTAAATCTGCCGTGAGAGGGGTTGTAATACCTCGCCTGTGCAAAATCCAATCCCGATTCGTCGTCGTGTTCGTAACCTGTGTATTGTTTTCTGATCTCGTCCGCTTTCCCGTAGCCGTGAGCGGTCGCACGATTGCCGACGTTGCCTAAAGTTTCTGCAATGTCTGCGCCGAATGCCATATAATCGTGACGTGAAACTACTTCTCCGTTGTTTCCCGTGATAATGCGCGGTGAGCCTAAATGATCTTGCGTCAAATAGCTGACCTGCGGATTCGACGCGGTTTGAGTGGCATATTCCGCGATGAGTTGCCCGCTACTATTATAAACAAAGATTGTCAGATTATTTCCCGAAACCTTCTTAACCCGTTTCCCGTCACCGTCATATTGGTAAACAGCGTCGGGCGTATTGGTCTGATTTGTGCTGTGGAAGAATTCTTTCATACGATTTTCGGCATCGAAAATAAACCGTTGATTTTGAGCATCGACAGTTAGATTTCCGGCTTTGTCGTAAACATAATCGGAAACATTATCACCATCTTGATCTTTTTGCAACCGATTATCTCCTGAGTTTATAAGGGGATTGGCGATTTTTTGACTGATGTTTTGCGTCAAAGTCGTCGTGTTCGGCGTATCTAATGTTCGGTTGCCGTAGCGGTCGTAGTTAAACGTTTGTTTCCAAACAATTTGCGCGTTTGCCGTTTCGGTCGAAGATTTCAGACGATTCAGATCGTCGTAAGTGTAGGTTTGTTTGATCTCATTTGTTAATCCGAAAAAGTTTATCTTCTGTTCACGCAGCGAACCGTTGTTTTCTTGATTCGTGCTGTATGAATAATCGATCTTCAGCAAACTTTTATTGTTTGCCGAGTAGCCCAAACCGATCTGTTTGACCTGTTGACGATCTGCATAATAACTCGCCGTTTCCCAATGACCGTTGCCGAGCCGCATTCGTTCGATGTTTCCGGCTGAATTGTAAGTAATTTGGTCGAGATAAAGTTTTGCCGAGTTTTGATTCGCTTTTTGCCCCCAGAGGCTTTCGAGAATGCCGTCTTGATCCAAGTTTTGCGTCATCACTCTGCCCGAAGGATAAGTTTCCGACGTGATCGCGCCCGACAGATTGTATTGATACTCGGTCGGATAAGTTTTGCCGTTCGTGATCTGTTCGTGCGTTTTAATTCTGCCGAGATTGTCGAAAGAAGTGTAACGCGTTTCCGAAACCGAACTCGCAATGCGCGTCGTTTTTCCTTTGGCAAAATCGGGAACGCTCGGCAGACCTTTGCCGTCGTAATAAAAAGTGACATCGGGCGTTGTATCGGAATAATCGCGCAGTTTTAGACGGTTGAAATTATCATACGTTCCCGTTACCGAAATGCCGCGCGCATCGGTAGTTTTCGTGATATTTCCGTTGTCGTCGTATTCGTATTTGACCGACCAGCTCGAATTATTCGTGATCGGATCGGTAAAATTAAAACTCGTATTCGATTCCTGTTTGGGTTATTTTGCGTAAAACAAACGTCCGAGTTAATCGTATGTAAAATAGCGCGATTGTTCGCCTTGAATTGTTTTGCGAAGATTTCCCAGAGTGTCGAAAACGTAATCAGTGCTTAAATTTTGTCCGGTCGGGTCTTCGATCACGCGCACCATTCTCCCGAGCGCGTTGGAACATTTATCTATATAGAAAGTTTTTGTTCTTAAAATAAGGATATTCTAATACCGCCTATCAACATACTTTAAAAACACCTTTGATTCTTCAATTTTTACATTTTTCCCAACTTCGTCCATAGTAACTTTTACGCCTGTAATTTTACTTTTCAATTCTCCTCTTGTCCGAAAAACAATAGTCCAACCTTTTTCTTCATTTTGTCGTTGAAGAAAATAACCGTATGCTCTTTTTTCGATAAACTCGCAGGGTATTATTTTTTCATTACAGTTGGCAACGAATTCTCCACAAACATCAGGTGGTAATTTTTCCGTTGTATAGCCTGAACAAGAAACAAA
>DAITPE010000308.1:0-6940 GCA_036833775.1 Pyrinomonadaceae bacterium
CGCTCAGACGTTTTGAAAGAATATAAATGTCGCCTGAAACGGGATGAACCATCAAAGTTTCCGCGTCGTGACGAAATTCGGGATATGTGATCTTTATCGCTTCCGCTGTTTCGGCTTCCCTTTTTTCGTCGGAAATTTTCGGTTCTTTGACGCGGTAAATCGTTAATTCACCGCGTTTGCGCGAATTGTTTCCGATGTCGCCGATGTAGAGAAAACATTCGCCCGATTTGTCTTTGAAAAGCGCAATATCTTCCCAATCGTCGCTTTTTGCGCTCGAAACCGTCCATTTGCCGAGATTTTTTCCTTTTTCATCGAGGGCGAAAATTTCTGCTTTATGTCCCGAATCATTGTGCGTCCAGAAAACATTTTGCTGACAGCGCGAAGCCGCAAGTCCGCTGCTTTCGGTGATTTCTTTTGATTCGATTTTTCCGACGACGACAGGTTTTTCGTAAGCGGTCGAAATTTCGTCGCTGTTGTGATTAGGCTGATTATCTCTTGAAGAAACCGAACTGCAAGCCGAAAAGACGCTTAAAGATATGACAAAAACGCAAAATTTCGATATAGTTTTGAGCAACATAACTTCTCTCGTGAATTATAACGCAGTTGCGCTTGACGTTGTTCAAAACTTTTTCTAAAAGTATTTCGTTAATAGTTTTTTAGATTTATCCCAAAGATGATTGTCGGAACTGAATGGTTAATCGAAGCATTTGATTGCGAAGCGGAAAAATTACGTGATTTGCCGCTTTTGCAAGGCGTTTTTGCGCGAATCGTTGCAGATTTGGGTTTGAAAACGCTCGGCGAACCGCTCTGGCATAAATTCGGCGGCGAAGCAGGCGTGACCGGACTTTTGATGCTGACCGAATCGCATCTTGCGTGTCACACTTATCCCGAATACCGAACCGCGACTTTCAATCTTTACTGCTGCCGCACGCGTCCCGAATGGAATTGGGAAGAAAATTTGAAAGAATTACTCGGTGCAAAAGAAGTGAAAATTACAAAGATCGAACGAGGAAGTTCAAGGTCTGAAATCCAAAGTCCGAAATCTAAAATTGTTGGAGGTGAAGTTTGAGCGTTCTGAAAGCAAATTGTCCTTCGTGCGCCGCGCCGATCGAGTTTCAAAAAGGCTCGACCATCGTACTTGTTTGCCCGTTTTGCCGTTCGGCGGTCGCGCGAACCGATCGCGGTTTGGACGATCTCGGCAAAGTTGCGGAAATCGCCGACACGCAATCGCCTTTAAAACTCGGATTAAAAGGAACTTTTCAAGGACAGCGTTTCGAATTGACGGGTCGCGCACAGCTTCGGCACGAGCTCGGCGGATTTTGGGACGAATGGTATGCGACGTTTTCAAACGGTTGGGTCGGCTGGCTCGCCGAAGCGCAGGGAAAATTTTATTTGACGTTTTATCAACCCGTTCAGAAAGGCTTTTCGCTGCCGTCGTTCGAACAGCTTCAACTCGGTCAGCCCGTTCACGAAATTCCGAGTCAAACGCCGCTTATCGTGACCGAAAAAGGAACGGCAACTTCGGTCGCGGCTGACGGCGAAATTCCGTATAAATTGGAGCCGAACGAAACGAGCAATTACGCCGATCTTTCCGGCGCGAACAATGCTTTCGGCACGATCGATTACGGCATCAATCCGCCTTGGGTTTTCGTTGGTCAGCAAGTTTCGCTTACCGATATTGGTTTGGCGGACGCAAAACCCGTCACGCGCGAAGCGAAAACCGTTTCGACGCAAGGAATGGGCTGTCCAAATTGCGGTGGACCTTTGACGCTGAATGCGCCCGACAAAACCGAACGCGTAACTTGCCAATACTGCAATTCGCTTTTAGAAGTCGATAAAGGAAATCTGAAGTGGCTGAAATCCCTGAAACCGAAGCCGGATTCGCCCGAATTCGTTTTGCCGATCGGCGCGGAAGGAACCTTTAAAGACGACGTAAAATTCAAGATAATCGGCGCGATGGTGCGCAGCGTTTCGATCGACGGAGTGAAATATTATTGGCACGAATATCTTCTTTACAATCCGCTAATTGGCTTCCGTTGGCTCGTTCATTCCGATAATCATTGGAGTTTTGTCGAACCAATCAACGCGGGCGACGTTTACGAATCGGGCAACACATTAACTTATAACGGGCAAAATTTCAAAATTTTCCAAGATGCGGGCGCGGTCGTCGAATATGTCAAAGGCGAATTTTACTGGCGCGTCAGCCAAGGCGAAGCGGTTCGCGCGGCTGATTATGTAAACGCGCCGCTGATGATCTCGAAAGAACGCGACACGAACGAAATGAATTGGTCAATGGGAATTTATATGACCAATGAAGAGGTCGAAAAAGCCTTTAACATCAGCGATTTACCGAAACCTTGGACAATTGCGCCGAATCAGCCTTTTACTGGCTCGTTTTATTACACTTGGGGTTTGATTCCGCTTGCGCTTCTTTTCGTCGTGGCAATTTTTATGATTCCGCTGAGCGGTTTCGGTTCGACGCCGTTGAATCAAAAAATAGATTTGCCGCCGCTCGTCAATGCAACCACGCCGCAAGCCGTTTTCAGTCAGCCGTTTGAAATTAAAGCGAATCGAAACGTGCGAATCACGGCAAATGCAAATGTTGCAAATGCTTGGGCGGATTTGGACGTTGATCTGATCAATGAACAAAATAACGAAGTCGAATCGGTAAATATTCCGATCGAATATTATTACGGTTCGGACAGCGACGGCGCGTGGACAGAAGGCTCGCAAACGCAAGATGCAACGCTTTCTTCGCTTCCGGCAGGAAAATATACTTTGCGCGTCGAAGGAACTTGGCAAAATTGGCAGCAATCGATTCCCGTCAACGTCAAAGTCGAGCAAAACGTCACGCGCGGCGTAAATTTCTTTTGCGCTTTGATCGTTTTATTGATAATTCCGGTGCTTGCCGTGTTCCGCAAATTCGCTTTCGAATCGCGCCGCTGGAGCGAAAGTATGTTTGGCGGCACGAGTTCGGATGAATAAGTTTTTAGTTTTTGGCTTTTAGTTTTTGGCTTTGCGTGGTTAAAATAATTGATTTTTTAAGACGGCGTTTTTACAAAAAACTAAAACCTAAAAACCAAAAACTCTTATAAAATTTATGCTTAAAAAAATTTATATGCTTTTCGGAATCGGAGTTTTGCTTTTGTATTCTTCCGCCGCTTGGTTCGGTTGGGAATTTGCAAATTCGGGAAGCAATTCAAGACTTGGAATGCCGTTTATTTACGGCGGATTTCGTGGAGGAAAATAAATGTCGAATCTTTTAACAAACATAATTCCGTTGGCTTTTATCGTAAAACTCGAAGAACTTTTGCCCGTTTTGATAACGACTGTAATTTTCGTCGGCATCGGCTTGGTCGTTTTTGCGATTGCCTTTTTCATCGTCGTCAAAGTCGCGCCGTTTTCGGTCAAGAAAGAGATCGAAGAAGACCAAAACACGTCGCTTGCGATCATCATCGGCGCGATCATCATCGGCGTTGCGATCATCATTGCGTCGGCGATCAACGGCTAAAATTTGATTCAAAAACGGAAAGTGGAAAATGAAAAATGACCGCAATTTGTTTCGTTTTTCGTTTTCCGTTTTGTATTTTCCGTTTCCTAAATGAACAAAACTCCGCTTTTATTTCTTAATGTTTTTATCATCGCAACCTGCGGTTTGATCTACGAACTGCTTGCCGGAACGCTTTCATCTTACGTTCTCGGCGATTCGGTCACGCAATTTTCGCTGATTATCGGAATTTATCTTTTTGCGATGGGTGTCGGTTCGTGGCTGTCGAAATTCATCGAAAAAAACGTCGCCGAAAAATTTGTCGAGATCGAATTGGCGGTCGCAATCTTAGGCGGATTTTCTGCGCCGATTCTTTTCTTTGCTTTTGCCAAACTTTCGTATTTCGCGATCGTTCTTTACGGAATCGTTTTCGGAATCGGAACGCTCGTCGGGCTTGAAATTCCGCTGCTTATGCGGATTTTGAAAGACGAACTCGATTTCAAAGATTTGATTTCGCGTGTTCTCGCTTTCGACTACATCGGCGCACTCGTCGCATCGCTGCTTTTTCCGCTTTTTCTCGTGCCGAAACTCGGTTTGAACCGAACTTCGCTGCTTTTCGGAATTCTTAACGCGTCGGTCGGAATTTGGGGAACTTGGCTGCTCGAACCGCTTATCAAAAAACGCCTAAATTTTATGCGGATCGCGGGTTTCGTTTTGATTCTTTTGCTTGCGATCGCCTTTATCAAAGCCGATCTTTTAACGTCACTCGCCGAAGACGCGCTTTTTGTTGACAACATAATTTACGCCGAAAGTTCTTCGTATCAACGAATTGTCGTGACGAAAGGCAAAACCGGCTACGCGCTTTTTTTGAACGGAAATTTGCAGTTCAATTCTTTTGACGAATACCGTTATCACGAAGCATTGGTTCATCCGCCGATGGCGGCTTTCGGCACAAATCCGAAACGAGTTTTGGTCTTAGGCGGCGGCGACGGTTTGGCTCTGCGCGAAATTTTGAAATATCCTTCGGTCGAATTTATCCAGCTCGTCGATCTTGATCCGGCGATGACGCGAATCGCACAAAAAGTTCCGGCTTTAGGCGAATTAAATGGTCATTCTTTTGAAAATCCGAAAGTCCACGTTGCCAACGCCGACGCTTTCGTTTGGCTCGATCAAAATCAAACCGAACCTTTCGACGTGGCAATCGTCGATTTTCCCGACCCGAACAACTTCGCGCTCGGCAAACTTTACACGACACGCTTTTACAATCTTCTCAAACAAAAATTGAAACCCGATTCGTCAGTCGTGATTCAAACAACGTCGCCGCTGATGGCACGAAAATCCTTCTGGTGCATCGTCAAAACGCTCGAAGCAATAGGTTTTACCGTCAAACCGTATAACACGACCGTTCCGAGCTTCGGAGTTTGGGGCTACGCATTAGCAAAACTTCAGCCGTTTGAAACGCCAGCCAAATTACCCGAAAACGTCGAATTGAAATTTTTGAACGAAAAGACTTTAGCAACAATGTTCGATTTTTCCGCCGACACGAATCTGCCGAATGAAGAAGTCGAGATAAATCGTTTGGACAATCAAGCTTTAGTGCGATATTACGAAGCCGAATGGCGAAGATTTGAATGAGGAAATTAACAGGGATAATAGGATAAACAGGGATTTATAGAGAATTTTATCAAGATTATTTTTTAATTTTTATATGTTGTATGAAGACATTACAAAGAAAATATTGGAAGCGTGTTTTGAAGTCAGCAACGAACTCGGTATCGGATATTTGGAATCTGTTTATGAAAAAGCACTTTTAATTGCTTTGCGCCAAAAAGGATTGAAAGCGGAAAATCAAGTGCCTTTGCAAGTTAAATTTCGTGGTGAAATTGTCGGTGAATTTTTCGTTGATATTCTTGTTGAAGATAAAATTTTAGTTGAATTGAAAGTAGCGAATGGATTGAGCAAGGAAAACTATGCACAAACGATAAATTATTTAAAGGCTACCGAAATAGAAGTCGGACTATTGGTAAATTTCGGAACACCGAAAATCGAATACCGAAGATTTTCTAACCAATTCAATAAAAACTCTGAAAATATTCGAGATATTTTCAAATAATCTTCTTATCCTTGTCTATCCTGCTATCCCTGTTAATTATTTCCTATGAAATTTACCCGACGCGAAATTTTAACCGCCTTTCTCGGACTTCCGTTCGCGCTTTCGGCGTGTCGTTCAAATGCTGAAAATACAGAAGTTGCAGGCGAAATTGTCGGCGCAAATGTTAATGTCGGGCATATTTTGCGTGAAATGCGAAATATCGAAGTTCCGACGAGCAATTGGGAAGATTTCAAAATTGCGATCATCGGCGGCGGCGCGGCGGGACTTTCGGCGGCTTATAAATTGAACAAGGAAAATTTCGGCGATTTCGTTCTTTTGGAACTCGAAAACAAGATCGGCGGAACGGCGCAAAGTGGCGAATCGAACATCGTTCCGTATCCTTGGGGCGCGCATTATTTGCCCGTTCCGTTTCAGGAAAATGCCGAATTGATCGCGCTTTTGGACGAAATGAATCTCACCGAAGGACGCGATGCGAAATGCGAAATCGTTGTCAAAGAACAGTTTTTGTGCCGCGAACCGGAAGAGAGAGTTTTTTACAAAGGTCGTTGGTATGAAGGTTTATATTTGAACGTCGGCGCGAGCGAAGACGACAAAAATCAATATCAAGCGTTTCAAAAAGAAGTAAATTTTTGGGTAAATTGGCGCGACGCTGACGGGAAACGCGCTTTCGTTTTGCCGGTTGCAAACTGTTCGCGCGATGTGGAAGCTCTTGCGTTGGATAAAATCTCTTTCGGCGATTGGCTGCGGCAGAAAGGCTTTACGTCCGAACGACTTTTTTGGTATTGCGATTACGCGACGCGCGACGATTACGGCTTGAAACTCGATCAAACTTCGGCTTGGGCAGGACTTTTTTATTTCTGTTCGCGCGTCCGCAAATCCGGCGAAGAATCGCAGCCTTTTATCACTTTTCCCGAAGGCAACGGCAGATTCGTAAATTTTCTACATTCAAAAATCAAAGAAAAAACGCGGCTGAAAACCGTTGCGCTCGAAGTTGTTCCGACCGAAAAAGGCGTTGACGTGATTTATCTGAACACGGAAACAAACGAAATTCGCGGGCTTCATTGCGAAAAAGCGATTTTTGCCGCGCCGATCTTTACGGCGAAATATTTGATCCGCGATTTCAAAACGAATCTGCCGCCGTTTGTCAGCCAATTTGAACATAACGCTTGGTTTGTCGCTAATTTATTCTTGAAAGATCGCCCAAAAAACCGTTTTCCGCGCGATTTTCCGCTTGCTTGGGACAATGTTTTGTATGAAAGTCCGAGTTTGGGCTACGTGAATTCGACGCATCAAAAAGGAATGGATTACGGCGCGGCGGTTTTTACATATTATTACCCGAT
>DAITPE010000309.1:0-6938 GCA_036833775.1 Pyrinomonadaceae bacterium
ACTCGTTCGCGTCGTAAACGATAAAATAGAAAGTCTTACGCCGTTCGGAATAATTTCCCGAAGCTGGCTCGAAACATTTCTCGATCTGCAAACCAAGGACGGTGAATTTTGGATTCCGACCGATCAAGGCTTTTTTCGTTATCCGAAAATCGCCGATTTTTCGCTGCTCGCAAAAACGTCGCCGAAATATGTTTACACGACAAAAGACGGTTTATATGTAGATTCGACGGCGGTCGCCTTTGAAGATTCGCGCGGCGACATCTGGTTTTCGACACCGACCGACGAAAATTCGGTTCTGCGTTGGGAAAAAGCGACCGACAAGATTCATCAATACAAAAACGAACCGAGTTTTCCGAAATCGAGCGGCGCGGTCGCATTCGGCGAAGATAAATTCGGCAATGTTTGGATCAGTTTCTACTTCGGACAATTAGTTCGTTTTAAGAACGGAAAATTTCGCTCTTTGTCGGATGAAGGCATATTTCCGCAAACTTCGGTTTCGCAAATGCTAACCGATAAAAACGGACATTTTTGGTTGGCAACACGCAGTCGCGGACTTTTTAAGACCGAAAATCCGAATGACGAAACGCCGATTTTCAACAATTTTTCGACCGCGCAAGGCTTTTCCAGCAATCAGGCTTTGTGTTTGACGCAGGATAAATCGGGCAGAATCTATATCGGAACGGGTCGCGGCATAAATCGTTACGAAATAGAAACAAGCAGAATAAAAGTTTTCACGCAAAATGACGGTTTGCCGTCGAATATCGTTTCGCAATGCTACGCCGACGCAACCGGAAATCTTTGGTTTGCGGTCAATAATTCGCTGATAAAATTTAATCCGACCGCTGAAAATAAAACTTCGCCGCCGCCGATCTTTATTGACTCGATCAGCATAAACGGAAGACCGCAAAAAATCTCGGAAATGGGCGAAACCGAAGTAAAAAATCTCGAATTTGCACCGGATGAAAAACAAATTCAGATCGGTTTTTTCGCAATTTCCTTCGATTCGGGCGAATCTTTGCGTTATCAATACAAACTCAACAAGCAGGATTGGAGCGAACCTTCAAACCAGCGAATTGTCGATTTGAATTTATCTGCGGGAAATTATGATTTTGAAGTCCGCGCCGTAAATTCGGACGGCGTTTTTTCCGAAAAATCCGCCGCGTTTTCCTTTAAAATATTGCCGCCGATCTATCAGCGTTGGTGGTTTGTCACGCTCGTTGCGCTTTTGATTGCAAGTTTGATTTTTGCACTCGACCGTTATCGAGTTTCAAAAACCAGACAAGTCGAAGCCGCTTTGGATGAAACGCGCCGCGCCGGAAAGATCATCCGCGAAAGCGAGATCCGTTACCGAACTTTGGCGGAAACGGCTTCGGACGCGATCATTACGATCGATAAAAACAGCAATATCGTTTACGTCAACGAAGCCTGCGAACAAATTTTCGGCTTTACGGCAAAGGAATTGATGGGCAAACCGCTTGTTTCCCTGATGCCCGAACGTCATCGTTCGCATCACGATGCGGGAATCAAACGCTACCTCGAAAGCAAGACGAAGAGTTTTGAATGGAACGCGGTCGAATTGCAAGGTTTGCACAAACTCGGACACGAAATCCCGTTGGAATTATCGTTCGGCGAATTTGAAAAAGACGGCGAGAGATTTTTCACGGGAATCGCCCGCGACATTTCCGAACGCAAAAAAGCCGAAGCCGCTTTGCAAAAAGCCCGCGAAGAACGCATCGCCGAATTGCAGAGAGTTCGTTCGCGCATTGCAACCGATCTGCACGACGACATCGGTTCGAGTTTGACGCAAATTACTCTTTTTAGTGAAATTGCACGTCAGCGCGAACGCGACAGCGGCAAGGTCGGCGAACCGCTCGACACGATTTCCAATGTCGCGAACGAGTTGGTCGAAACGATGAGCGACATCGTTTGGGCGATCAATCCGAAAAAAGATCATTTGCAGGATTTAACGCAGAGAATGCGTCGTTTTGCCGCAAATGTTTTCACGGCAAAAGACATCGAAATGACGTTTCGTGCGCCGGATTCGGAAACGGAAATTCCGCTCGGCGCAAACATTCGGCGCGAAGTTTTTTTGATTTTCAAGGAAACAGTCAACAATATCGTCAAACATTCCGAAGCGACCGAAGCCGAGATCGTTTTTACGACCGAAGATCGTTTTTTGAATATCAGTTTCAGAGACAACGGCAAAGGTTTCGACCAAAACGAGAAGATTTCCGAAAACGGCAATCACGATTGGAAAAAGTTTCGCGGCGGAAACGGTTTGAACAATATGAAACGCCGCGCTGAAGATTTGGGCGGAAATTACGAAATTCACTCGAAAGAAGGAAAAGGAACGACCGTAATCTTGAAAATCCCGCTGGAAATTTCCGAATTGGCAGTTAAAAAGCAATGATTTTCTCTGAATTTAATTGTTTAACTACCTAAACGGGTGATGTTTTCATCTATCAATAAAATTAAAATCTAACGTAGTAAAATTTGGAGTTTGGCAATGTTAGATACTTTTACACTTAAAAATATGACCGAAGCGACGAAAAAACCGATCAAAACGGCGATCATCGAAGATCAAAACGACATCCGCGAAGGACTTGCTTCGCTGATCGGTTTTACGGAAGGTTTCAAATGCACGGGCGCGTACAAATCGATGGAAGAAGCGTTTGAAAAGATTCGTCGCGATGTTCCCGACGTGGTTCTTTCCGACATCGGTTTGCCCGGAATGGACGGAATTCAAGGCATCAAAATCCTGAAAGAACGATACCCACAAATGCTGATCTTGATGATCACGGTTTACGACGATGACGAACGGATTTTCGACGCGCTTTGTGCGGGCGCGAACGGTTATTTATTAAAACGAACGCCGCCGATGCGTCTTTTAGAATCTTTGCGTGAAGCCGTTGACGGCGGTTCGCCGATGTCTCCCGAAGTCGCGTCGAAAGTCATCAAACTTTTCCGTGAAATCCGTCCGCCCGAACGTGCCGATTACGATCTTACGCCGCACGAGATTCGTCTTTTGAAATTGCTGGTTGACGGTCATAATTACAATACGGCGGCAAAGGAACTGAAAAGCAGTATCAATACCGTGAAATTTTACATTAAAAGAATTTACGAAAAATTGCAGGTTCATTCAAAATCCGAAGCCGTCGCGAAAGCGTTAAAGGAAAGGCTTCTCGAATAATAAAATTCATCAAATTTCAAAGATAAAAAGGACGGCTGAAAATGCCGTCTTTTTTTATTTTTTTCGTTTCTTACCCGAATAGGTATGCAAATCCGCTTTTCACGAAAACTTTCGCCTTTTTTCCCTGAAACAGTTACCTAAACAGGCGATTACAAACCCTGAAAAATCCTTTATCTTCAAATCATCGCGGCAAAAACCGCAATCATTTGAAAAGTAATTAAGGAGAAAATTTTAATGTTTAATATCAATTCATATCGCGTAATTTCATTTTTTGTTTTCGTATTTTTAAGTTCATTCGCGGTTTTCGCCGCGCCCCCGGCAAACGATAATTTTGCCAACGCCGAACAGATCGGCAACGGCACGTTTTTTACGGCTGATTTCAGCGCATCAAATGTTGACGCGACGAGCGAAGCGGGCGAACCGAATCAGTCGAATTTCGGTGCGGGAAAAAGTATCTGGTATAAATGGACGGCTCCGGCTGATCCGCGCCCGATGCAGATCGCCACACATGGAACTGCCTTCAAAGTGTTTGTCAACATTTATTCAGGCACGGCATTGAATAATCTCGTGATGCTGACGAACGTCAGCTATTTTATCGATGCATCACGCGGAAGCTATGTGCTGTTTTTTCCGCAGCCGAATACGACATATTATTTCAGCCTTGACGGCGTGAGCGCGAATCCCGTTCACCATCAATCAGGAATTATCAAAGTTTCGCTCGCGCCGACGATCAATCGCCAATCTTCGGATTTCGACCGCGACGGCAAAACGGACATCGGCGTTTTCCGACCGTCGAACGGTGCGTGGTATATGCAAAGAAGCTCGTCGGGAGGTATTATAACAAACAATTGGGGAACGAACGGCGACATTCCCGTGACGGGCGACTTCAAAGCGGGCGGTTTTGTTTACGGAAACGGCGATTATTTACTTTACCGCCCGTCAACCGGCACGTTTCTGCTCGATTACGGCAGTTCTCCCGCTCCGCCCACGTATTTTCAATGGGGACAGGCAGGCGACATTCCCGTGACGGGCGACTTTTTCAGAAACAATGAAGGCGGCTATCATTCGGTTACAGACTTCGGTATTTTCCGTACTTCGAACGGCGAATGGTATTTTGCGCCGACGAATTTCGACGGAACCGTGACATCTTTTTACGGCATAAAATTCGGACAAGCGGGCGATATTCCGGTCTGGGGCGATTACGATCTCGACGCGAAATCCGATTACGGCGTGTTTCGTCCTTCCACCGGAACTTGGTATATCAACAGTTCGCAAAACGGTTTGATCGTTTATAACTGGGGCAAATCGGGCGACATTCCCGTGCGCGGCGATTTCGACGGCGACGGACGCAATGATTTTGTCGTGTATCGTCCTTCCGAAGGCAATTGGTATGTCACGCGCAGCAGCAACAACACTTGGTATGTGCGTAAATGGGGCGCAAACGGCGACGTTCCGCTTTCGGGCGATTACGACGGCGACGGCAAATTCGATCTGGCGTTGTTCCGTCCGTCGAATTCGACTTTCTATATCGCATCGAGCGCACTCGGCACGACCACGATTCAGCAATGGGGAATGACGGGCGATATTCCTCTTTCAAGATGTTTGCCTTTTTAGTATTTCTTGATAACTCTTTGATAAAAAAGCGTTGTGAGCAATCGCAACGCTTTTTATTACCTACCCAAAAAGGTTTTTTCGGCTTTCGTAAATTTTTATTACGGAAAAAAAATTGATTTTTACTACCTAAACAGGCGATTACAAATCATCCTGTCTTCATTAAAATTCAATCATCGGAAGGACGCTAAATGAATTTAGTCAAAAATTCTACAGCCTTTCGCCAAGGAGATTTATGAAAAAAACTTTTATTTTCGGATTCGTAATTTTTAGCTTTTATCTTTTGACAGCGAACGCACAAACTTCAACTGAACAATGTATGATTCGCGGATGGGTTCAAGACAAAGAACTGCGCAAAAGCATTCATATTTATAAAGTGCCGAGTTTTATTTACGCCGGAACACACAATGATCCGTTCAACGGTTTTCTCGATAATTCGACCGAAGCAGGCGAAGAAAAACCGGTCGAGATCATCGGTTATAAATCGACAAAACGCGACGGAAAATGGATCGAAATTCGAAAAGCGACCGATGCAAACGGGAAAATTCTTTTTGAAGGCGACGGTTGGATCGAAACAGAAAGAGTCACGGCAAGAGTTCACAGTTCAAACGGAGAACCTGCCAATTTGTATTCAACTCCGAATTCTTCCGGCAAAAAGATCGGAAAGATTCCCGACAAAACCTTGCTGACGATCGTCGGTTTCGACTGTTTCGGCTTAAAGATCAAATATAAAAACAAAACAGGCTGGCTTACGCACGAACAGATTTGCGGCGATCCTTTTACGCTTTGTGAATTGAAAAAATAATTTATTTGAATCAAAAGTAGAAAATATTCTTGATAAATAAAGGCTTTGCGTTCTCTGCGTCTTGAGTTTTTTCTTTGCGGACTTTGCGTTTTAATTTAACTTAACCGCAAATCACACAAAGATTTACGCAAAAAGCGCAAAGAATATCTTCAATTTCTACACTTGATTTACATACATTTTTTAGAGGTTATTTTATGAATACTGAACGCGGGATCATTTTTTGGAATTACCAAATTCTGAATCTTTTTTTGTTCGCCGTTTGCTCGGCTTTATTTTTTGCTTTCGGCTTAGGAAAGTTAATTTTTACGCTCGCCGTCATTGTCGGATTTATTGTTTTTGTTTTATTTAGTCCTTTGAGAATCGTTGTCAGCCCGAACGGAATTTCGAGCAATTCGATTCTGCTCGGTTGGAGTTTTAAATGGGAAAACATCCGCGTTTGGCATATTGTTTTGACCGATAAAAACAAATACACGATCTGGTTTGAAGCAAACGGACAGACTTATAAGATCAGCAAGACCGTTTTTCGTGAACATAATATCGACAAATTAAAGGCTTATTTCGAACGATATTGCGATAACGCGAGCGGCGAAGTAAAGTTCGTCGATGACATCGTGCAAAGGCTGTTTCCATGACGACCTACCCAAAAAGGTGTTTTCCCTGTTTTTTTATCTGATATTTACAATTTTACTACGTTTTTTACTACCTAAACAGGCGATTTCAAATTAGTTTTTTTTCGTTATCGTTTAAATATAAAGGCGAAAGCCGAAAATTTATTGCATTTATATTCAGGAGTTTTTTTATATGGTTCAGAACATTTATACAAATTCATTTTCTTTATTAATAACCGCCGAGCAAATTCCGGTCGAAAAGCTTTCGATCGAAAATCCGGCAAAACATTTGATCAAAGCGGGACGAAAACTTTTGGTTTCGGCGAAAAAAGAATACGGATTCGGCGAAGTTGCGGAAACGCTGGCGGAAGTTCAGATCGAAGACGAGAAAAAAGATCATTTAACTGAAATTGCGGGTTGGCATTTTCAATGCGCGATCGAACGGCTCGAAACTGCCGCTTCTAATTTCAAACGCGCCGAAGATTGCGCGCTTTCGACAAAATATCGCAAATTTGCGTCGATTCAGCGCAAGAAATGTCTGCGGATGATGAAAAATTATCGAAATCGAAACGCAAACGATTCGGGATTTTTTTCGATCCAAAATCTTTCCAACAGCTTTAATAGTTTATTTCATTAACCATGTGAATCAATAGCAAAGAACAGAAGATAGATTTTTCGTGTTTTCTTTGCGAACTTTGCGCCTTTGCGTGCAATTTAATGATCG
>DAITPE010000310.1:0-6935 GCA_036833775.1 Pyrinomonadaceae bacterium
TTCCGAGACTTTAACGAGTTTTCTAGTTTTCAGATCGAACCAACGTTCTTTAGTTCCGCTTATATCGAACTGAAAAACATCTCCCGGAGCTTTAGCTTCAAAACGTCGATATGTAACTGTGTTATTCATACGGCGAACTTTCCTTGTCAAACCTTTCTCGCGCAAATAACGAACGAAGGTGGCTAAACTAACGGGAATTTCATAGCCGCGAGTTTGCGCTTGCCGGAGAGCTTCAGCCGGGTCGAGGTTGTAGGCAACAACATCGGAAGCCGCGACTTTCAATCCTTCACACTCCATCAAATCTGCAATCCTTTTTCCTTTATCCGCACGAGACTTTTGCTTTGGTCTAACGTCTTTTGTAATTGCGTAAATCCTGTCTTTTGAAACGCCATAAAAAGCTGCTAGACGTTCAGCCTCTGCACTGATTTGATTACGCGTCGTGCAGCGTCCGATAGCTTCCTTGATTTCAGCTAAGGCAATGTTGCCTAACTTTTTATTTTTTGACATGGTTGATTTCATTTAAGAGTTGGTAAAAAAAGCGAACCGGATAGGCTGGAAATCCGGTTCGCTTTTTATCATGCCGCGATCTTTTGACTCGGCACGAAAGTTTTAAGAAACGCAACAAAGTCAGCTAATTGTTCTTCATTCAGTTGATTGCTCGAAGAGACTCCGTAACGGTTTTGAAGGATTGCATACCAAGCCGCTTTATTGTCGCCTTGGATTAATTGTGCTTCCGAACCGAGCGCATGAGCTTGTCCCAACAATGAGGCGTAACTCGACTTGAAAGGAAGGTTAGACGAATCTCCTTTGATTGCTTCATTATGAAGCCGCATCAAATCAATCCCGGCTGTTTTTAAAGCATTTCGGATTGCGCGAGAGCTGCCGAGCTGCGTGATCTGCTGTTCACTCAAAGGCTTTCCATCGACAACTTCGTTTGCATTTACAACTCCGACCGCACTTCTCGTGCGCCCATCGTTTGTCAATAATGTGCATCTGAAAACATAGGAATCACGGAAGTTCGAGTTGACCGATTCAATATCGATACTGTTCAGCATCGTTAATGAATTGCACAAAACACAAGTGGCTTCGTAAGTTAAAAAAGGCTTGGGATCATTGCCGAAGAAAAGAATGTCTTCAGGCTCGATGCCATACGTTGATGTCAATTCAGAAACTAAGTTTGTTTGTTCTGAAGTTAATACTTTTTGTGGTTGATTATTTTCTTTCATTATAATTTTCTCCTGACTGTTACATTAAATCTGCTAATTCTTGGTCATTCATTGATGAAGCAATATCAGCAAATTCTTCCTCTCCTTCGGATTTCTCCGTAGAACCTTTTTTGCGCGGTTTTGAATTGGGAGTCGTGACGTTTCCGTAAGCGGCTTTCAATCTCAAAAATGCGCCTTCAATCGCATCAAGATACACACCTTCGTGTTTTGCTTTATCTTCTGGACTGAATTCTTTGATCGTGGCTGCAAGTGCATCCATCGAATTAACAACACGCATAAAGCCATCGAAATGCATTTGGTCAACCGAGCGTTCGCCGGGTCTGTTTTTCGCTTCATCGAGCTTTCGTTTCAAATCGTCAACATCCTTTTCGCCGCGTTCGATCTGTCGTTGTTGCTTGATGTTTTTATCGGTCAGCGTTGAGTTTTGGTCTGCTAGTGCGGTCAAGGTTTGAAGCAAACGCGCACGATCTTGCAGATCGATTTCTTCTGTTTTGGTTGCCTCTGCAACTCCACCGACCGAAGCAGTGACGATGACCGTGCCTTTTTCTTCGTCAATTTGAACGTTGCCAGCTCCGAGCATTCGTCGTTGCTTATGTGAAAGGCGAAGATTGCTCAGTAGATCGAAAAGAAGATCGCCTTCTTGTTTAAGTAATTTTTCACGGTCGATAAATTGTCGATAACTCATCGGAGCAACTTCCGATTCATCCAAAAAGGTGTCGAAACGTTTGAATCCGAGCGTCTCAAAATCCTTGTTATCTCGCACGAATTGCAAAGCCCGGATAGTTTGAGCGGTCAGATTGTTTGCCAGTCTGCCGATTGCACCGACTTCGCCTATGCGGATAAGCGAATTAATCATTTGTTTGTTATCAGCTTCCGACACAACGGATTCGTTGATATTGACCTCGGCAAGCTGTCTGTTTTCTTCGTATTTAGAAAGTTTTTTTGTCATATTTTTCGTGCTTACTTCATTGAATTAGCGACTAAAAATTCGCTGTATCTGTTTGAAAACCGTAAAATCTTTGAACCTACAAGCCAGTTGTTTTTGGAATCTTGAGCGACCCATCCGAGAACTTTAAGTGTCATCAAAACGCGCATACATTTATCTCGTTTCAGGTCTGTGCGATCCATAATGGTTTGAATTGACACCGGCTCGAAATTTGCGCCTTCCAGAGCCTCGATGATCTTGATCGTGTGAACAACATTTTCATTCGTGTAAGCAATAGGTTCGCGTTTATTCCGTGTCATGGTAGTTATTGAAATCAATATCCCGACATAGCCATTGACCGAACTTCAGTAATGCCGAAACAATGAAGACGGCAAATAAAGCAGCGAGACATCTAAACATTTTTTTCCTCTAAGTTTTCACGTTCCAGCAAAATTTGGGCTTCCAAAATATTGTGAATGTGACGTGGACGCTGGCGCGGAGGCACTTCGCGGCGTTGCATTTTGCGGTAGGCTTCGCGCATTCCGTGATAATGTCCGAACACATAAACAAACCACAAAATCAACACCGACAAACCGATAGCAATCAAGTAATCAATGAATTCCATTTATGCAGCCTCCTTTCGTGCCTTCGCTTTAGCGGCGCGTTCAGGCGAGTTCATTTGCTTGATCGCCTCGATGACTTTGTTACATTCCTTCGTCGTGCGCGGCTTTGAGTGCTTGATGATTCGATTACAAAGTTTTTCCAAACCTTCAGCGGTGCGCTCGGATTTTTTGAACCAAAGATTTTTGAGTTTGGTTAAATGTGCAACGGTTACGATCTGTTCGACTCCGGCTGTTTGTCTTCGATACTGGACGGTGCGAATAGAAACGTCCTTTTTCGGTTCGGCAATTTTTTGCAAACGATCAATGATTTGTGCGGCTTCTTCAACGTAAAGCTCGCTTGTATGATCTGTGCGTCCGTTGCTAACCTCGGCAGCATAATCACGCAGATCGTCTTTTGATAATCCGCACTTTGCCGTGTAGCCGTGCATCAGTTTGTTTTGTGCAGATGTTCGGGTTCTTTTTACTTTTTTCGACATTTTGACCTCTAAAAATTTTTGAATAAGTCCTTAGCAATTTCTTCAGCTCGTCCAAGATGAAAGTTAAGTTTTGAAAACGGATCATCTTTCGACTCTTCTTCGATAACCGTTTCTTCTTCTTCGATAATCACTTCGGGATAAGCTGAAAACGCAATGTTTTGGATTTGTTGCAAAGTCTGTCCGGCGATTAATTGCGCGAATTCGATTGAATCAGCCTTTGTAACTTCAGATAAACCACCGTGCATAATCACCAACATTTCCAGTGCTGTTTGCATCGTTGGCTCGACATTGAGCGTCTTAAATTTCGTTGCTTTTGGCATATAAAGTTTCCTCCAAGATTAGTCGTCACACTTTTCAAGTTCTTTCTGCAATTCGGCAATTGCTTCGAGAATCTCTTTTTTGCGCTCGTGTTTCGGCGCACGATCAAGGATTTTTTGTATTGCTTCAGTAACTTCTTTGTGAACCGTCGAGACGGTCGAAGGTAAGCAATTTTTGTCCAAAATTCTTGCACAACGTGCATTGAAATCTGCCTGAAGAAAACGAAGTTTTTCTGGAGCGATGCGTCCGAGCGGATTCAAGAGCCGCCACGTTTTCGGATAAGGATCATCCTTTCCTAAAATCTCGTAAATGCGCTTGTCGGAAATGCCGAGTTCGATAGCGATTTCGTTGACGAATCCATCAAACGCTTGCGTCATAACTGAGTTCGGGTTTTGCATATTGAATAAAAGTTCTTTTTTCAAGGGTAAAAATTGCGAAAGTTTCAACTATAAAAATCCGTCAAAAAAAATTAGGCTTTTCCGATGAACGGAAAAAACTACAAAGATTTAAGCGGCTTGTTTAAGTCTGACTTTCGGCTCGAATTGCTTCGGGCGAATTAAATTAAGACCGAATTTTTTATTGACTGTTTCAGCCAAAGACGGATACCAGCGGCGTTGATAAAACATATCCGACAGCATCTGCTGTAAAGAACTTTCCGAAGCTCTTTCTTCGGCTGATAATTGACGCGCCATTTCCGCAATGGTCAGATCGTTATCGATTAAGAATTTCTTGATTTGTTTTGTGTTCATTGTTATTATTTCTTTACTTTGATTTCAAAGCATTTCTCCTATGAATAAGAAAGATTCGGCAGAATTGGAAAAACTTCTGACTCTTTTTGTTGTGGAATACAGTCTTTCGACTGATTCGTTTCACATTCATTCAGTGCGCGTAATGCTGAAAAACAATCTGGCAAATATTGCAAAAGGTCATTCGACCGATTACTTGCCGGTCGGTGTTTTCGACAATCGCGCCGATGCCGACAAATTCAAAGTGAAAGTCGGTATCAGATTGGCTAAAGCAGGTCGATCATTATTAAACAAGGACGGGACGCGCAATTTTGTGCGAATTTCGTCCATCATCGAGTCTGTTGTGCGTTCGATCAACAAGATTCCGGCTTCGTCCGGCGCAGAGAAAAAATACGTTTGAGCGCAGATCGTTGAAGTAGCAAAGGCTTCATTTTTGAACATCCATTGTCGAACTTCAGCGGCGGCAACTTTTTGATATTTTTTCCGAAGATCGGAGCGAGTCAGAATTAAGATCATTTTTTTTATTTCTCCAAGTGCTTTTAGTTTTTACTTGGTAATCAAGCCTGTCTAATACACTAGACAGTAATTTTATAGATGTCAAGCACACTAGACAGTAAGGCTTTTGCAATATGGCTCAAAAATATTTTGGAGGCTAAGAAACTGTCATACAGAAAAATTGAAGAAAACTCGAATAATGAAATTTCAAGATCGTATATAAGTTTGTTAATCAAGGCAGAATCGATGCCCGGCGATCTTTCTTTATGTAAAATAGTTGCCTTATCAGAAGGCTTACAGATACCTATTCAAGAAGTTTTTGAATCAGCATTAAAAACTTACTTACAGATGAAGCAACAATCGTCAAATGGAATGGAAATAGCTCTAAAATCAAACAGTAAAATTCCTTTACTAAAGGAAAAGAAAACTAAAACTCAAAAAAAGGCAGGATAAACTTAATGTATGACGGAGAATTTTTAGCGACAAAATCTATCAGACAAATGCCGATTTCACTTTCTCATATAGCAGCGGGTGAAGCCTCTGAAACATTTGAAGACTACGAATTATTGGACATCAATGAAATGATTACACGCGGTCGTGAAGGTTTCATTGCATATCGAGTGACGGGCGATTCCATGCTCGAATACATCAAGCCCGGATATATGGTTTTTGTTGACCCGTATTGTGAGCCGAACATTGGAGATATTATCGTTTCACGAATAAATGGGAAAAACTGTGTAAAAATTTTCCAGAAAACAAGAAAGGGTTTATATTTGGTTTCAGCAAATAAGAATTATCCGCCAAAAGAAGTTAAGAGAACGGATGATTTCCAGATTCTAGGTGTTGTAAAAGGTCATTTGGCAGTTTATTAAGTTTTATCCGAAAGATTTAATAATGATTAGGAAGGAAATCTACGATGTGTATAAAATCTAGTGTATTAATGCTGATGATTTTTTCTTTTGCGATGTTCGGCTTTTCACAAGAATCTGGCAATCAATTAAAGCCACAACTATCAAAAAAGGATCAAAAGAAACTTGATAAAGAAAATACAAAACTACAAAAGCAGAAACAAAAAGCTGAAAAAGAAAAGCGTGACGAATCATTAAGGCAAATTGAAGTTGATATTGACGAAGTGGCTAAATTCCCGCAATCATTTACGGAACGAAAATTAAGAACGAAATTTTTGTTTTTTGGAGAATTAGAAGCGCAGGCAGATGGTGACAAGACAGTTTATTTTGCAGATGTTCGATCAAGAACCGGTGCAACTCAACTATATTCATTTCCAAGTCCGAATAAATTGGCATTCGTAGTAAGCGAAGAAACTGCGCGAGCAATGTATGTTTATTACAAAACCCAAGAAGGAATATTTCGAGATTATTTTCCCGGACACGCAATTTACGAAATCAAAAAAATCATTGCCCCAAATGAATCAGTTTATTATTTTGCAACAGTATATTGCATCGAGTTTACAAGTATCACAGGTGCTAAAAATGCTATTGTTGGAAGTTGTCCATCAATTTAAAAGCGGCATAAATTCGCCGCTTTTTCGTTTGGAGTTGCTTTTAAAGCAACGCAATTTACAAATAAATTCGTAAGTCTTTTATTTTCAATACAAGATATTTTTAAGAGTTGCTTTAAAGCAACTCTTTTTTTATGCAGCTTTGTAAATCGGACGTTTGAAACTGTCTATAAAATTCTTCAACGAAGATTGATAAACAAACCACTGACCTCTAAAGAAAGTGCTTTCAAATGTGCCGTCTTCACAATATTCAATAAGTGTCGGTCGAGACGGCACAGAGTAAAAAACTTTACTGGCTTTTAAGACTTCCTCGACTTCGGACAACTTTAACAGTGGATCAACTTCCTTCTCGTCAAACAAAAAAGGCTGTGTTCGTTTCATCTTTAAATTTAGGGCTGGTGTAGTTTGAAAAACAAAAACCTTAAAAACCTTAAAGTCCATAAAATTTATGAATTTCATTAACATTATTAAATCTTTAAGACTTACTATGTCAAGCAAAATCTTTTCACGCTAATCTCAACTTCAGCTAAACATCTCGAAATTCGTATCGAGCCGGTTATCTAAAAAGTTATCCAAAATATTATCTGAAATTTTTATGGCACTTAAT
>DAITPE010000311.1:0-6932 GCA_036833775.1 Pyrinomonadaceae bacterium
TTTATTTCTATTTATGACCTCTTTTTTATAAATTTCGTGCGATTATAGCTGAGAGGAATTTTTCGGTTTTTGTAATCGAAAAATCAAAGAATATGAAATTCAAAATATTGTTATTTTTGGCATTTTGTTCATTTATTTGCGCCTGCAATCAGGGTTCGGTCGATACGATCGAATCGAACAAGGTGATGAGTTCGCAGGTTTACCAAATTTATTACGTCGAAGGCAAGAAAAGCGGCGCGACCGTCGTCGCGACTTTCCGCGTCGGCGGTTCGACCGGAACGACGCTTGCGCTGACCGAACCGGGTAAAGTTATTTACAACGGAACGGCTCTGGAAAAATCCGATCCGTCGAATCTGATCGGCACGAATTATCGTATGAAAGGCACGGATTACCGCACGATGCTGAACAATTATCAGCCGAAACACGAATTCGTTTTTACTGATAATGACGGAAAAACTTCGACCAATTCGGTCACTTTACTGCCGCTCGAAGTTTCCGCAAACAGCGGTTTGTTTTTAGATTCGGCACAACCGACGACGATTCCGCTTTCACGTGCGGTCGGCGCGGACGAAACGCTCGTTCTCGGGATCGACACATCGATCGGCGACGATGTTTCGGGCAGCGGCGGAACGGTTTTCTTGAATCCGGCTCGAAATGCCGTGACGATCACGCCGCAATATTGGTCGGCGAAAAAACTCGGCGCAAAAGCTTCGATCGAGATCAAGGTCAAGAAAAGTTCGTCGATCGCGGCAAACTCGAATCTCGGCGGCTCGGTCAGCGTCGAATATCTCGCCGAACCTATTTATGTTTCGGTTACGCAAGCCAAAAAAGCGGGAAACGCGAACGCAAACTTAAAAACAGCAAACGCGAATGTTTCGGCGGCAAATGCCAATACGACTGCGAAAACCACTGCAAACTCGAAGATTGTAAACGTCGCGCCGAAAGTTTCAAACACCAACACAAGCAAATAAATTTGAAATCGAGAAAAATTTTCTGACCCGGTTTTCAATAAAAAACTGCGATTTATCATAGAGAGGATAAATCGCAGTTTTTATTTTGCGGAACATTTTTATTATGAAAAAGCAATTATTTTACATTTTTGCAGTTTTTATTTTGACGGCTTCGGCTTTCGCGCAGGAAAACGAATTCTTAAAACGCGGAAAGGAATTTCTCGCGGCTGAAAAGCTTGCGGAAGCAAACAAGGAATTCAGCAACTGCGTTTTGAAAACGAAGGAAACCGCCGTTTTGAGCGAATGTTATTTGCTTCGTTCGGAAACGCTGACGACAGGTTTGAAAAAACTCGCCGACATAAATTCAGCGATCAAATTAACGCCGACGAACGGCAAAGCGTTTTTCTATCGTGCGCGTCATTTTTACCGCGACGAACAAAACGCCAAAGCTTTGCCCGATTTCAACAAAGCGATCGCGCTCGACGCGAACAATTTCGAGGCTTTTTATCTGCGCGGAATCGTTTTCGGCGAGATGAAAGACAAGCAAAAACCCGTCGAAGATTTTACGACCGTCATCAAGTTAAAACCTGATTACGCAAACGCTTATCTGATGCGCGCTTATGCTTACAACGATCTCGGAAAATACGATTCGGCGATTGAAGATTTCAACAAATATTTCGAACTCGACCCGAAAAGCGACGAAGCCATTTTTCAGCGCGGAAAAACTTTTCAGGCAAAAGGCGACAAGGAAAAAGCCGCCGCCGACATTCGCAAAGCGATCGAAATGCAGCCCGATATTCCGCCTTACAAAGAAGCTTTGGCGAATATGAATTTGTCTAAAGAAGAAGTCGTCAAAAAAGCCCAAGAGATTCAAGAAAAAGAAAATCCTTACCGCGTTCTGGAGTTTTTGGACGATTATCCCGAATTTGCGGAAGACACTGAAATCCTTTATTTGAAATCGGTTGCAAGCGTCGAAGCCGGATATTTCAAAGAAGCCGACGTTTATTTTCAAAAACAATTCGACGCATTTTACAAAGACGCGCTCTCGAGCATCGAAGCCGGCGACGAATACGCCGCCAAACCGAAATCCGAAGAAAATTCCGCAATGGCTTCGCTGATGTATGGAACGGCAATGCTCGCTTTAGCATCGGCTGATCTCGTCAATTCTCTGCGTGCCGTTGCGACCGAAAAAAATGGACTTCCGGCGGCAAAACGCAATCCGAAAAATTTGAACGGATATGCGGAATTTTCAAAAATTTACGAAGAAACTGCCGTCAAAGCCGGAAATGTCGAACTTTCAGCCGATAAATTTGACCTTGCACTTGAAAATTTCAACAAAGCTCTAGAAATAAATCCGCGTTCAAAATCCGCGCTCGAAAATCGCGCCAAAGTTTACCGTAAACAAGGAAAATTAAGGCTTGCACAAACCGACGAAGCCAAGGCAAAACTTTTAACCGCCAAAAAATAATCTCACTTCTCAATCCTTAAAATCCGCAAGCCGAAAAAGTTTGCGGATTTTTTGTTTTTTGTGAACCGATTTTTCCAAATATTCTGCGATTGTTTATGAGAGCGAAAAACTCTTTGATTTTATTATCCATTTGAGGAAAATCTATGAAACGAATTTCGATCATTTTTGCAATTTTACTTTTGTCTTTCATCAATACTTTCGCGCAAAATCCGCCGAAAAACGATTTTGCCAAATTGCGTGAAAATGTCCGCAATCTTATTAAAAAAGGCGACACAAAAACCGCTTTGGAAATGCTCGAAACGGCAGATAACGAAACGCGTAAAAATTATGAGTATCATCTTTTGAAAGCCGACATTTTTTTGAAAGACAGAAATTTCGACAAAGCGAATGATCATTTTCAGTTTGCCTTCGATCTCGAATTGCTTGAGCTGTTTACCGATCTTGAAATGTGCCGAAGTTCTTATTTGACGCAGTTTCAAAATGCTTTTATGAAATGCGACACGGCATTTCTTTCGTTTCAAAATCTGTCGAAAATAAATATTAAACGCCAGCAGGATTTTGCCGTTGCGGACGCGATGCAGAATCTTTTGCCGTTCAATTTCAAGCGTTCCGAAGAACTCGACGCAATGCTTGAAGACATTCTTTTCTATCGCGGCGCGGCGGCGGTTCAGGTCAAAAGATACGATGAAGCCGTCGAACTTTTGAGCATTGTTATTAAACGAAAACCGAATTATCTTTTCGCGCATAAAGAACGCGCCGCCGCTTTTCGCGGTTTAGGCAAAATTGCCGAAGCCGAAGCGGACGAGAAATCGGAAAAGGAAATGATCAAATAATTTATTCGGAGAAATTTTATGAATATCAAAATAGTATTTATCGCCATTTTAACTTTCGCGTTTTTTTCTACGAATATTTTCGCGCAAAAAACCGTTACTTTGTTAAAGCGTTTGGACGACGATGCGGGCAGATACGGGCAAAAAATCGCGCTGATCTTTGAAAACAAACCCGGCGATGCCGCGAAACAAAAAGCTTTGGAGCCTTTCGTGATCGGTTATTACGGCTGGAAAGCAAAAGTTTTGACGCAATTCGGAGTCGGCAAGATCGAAGCCGCTCATCTCGATATTTGCCGAATTATGCTCAGTGCTTACGACGACGAAATCGACGGAACTTTAACGACGATCGTCGGTAGAGCGAAAACGCCGACCGATTGGGTTGAGGTTTCGGACGCTGAACAAAAGACGATTCACAGTTTTGTCGTGATGAAATACAGCGGCAAATATTTGGGAATAAACGACGCGCTTTCAGGAAAAACAGCGTCGAGCGTCAGTGAAAATGACAAATGGAAAAGTATGCTCGGCGCAAGTTTGGGCGAGATCGGCGGAAGTCTTGTAAATTGGTATAAATTTCCGACGAGCGCGGATTATCCGAAAAGAATCGCGCAAATGCTTTTGAATTTACAGGAAAATATCAAAACTGCGCCGTCGGGAACTTCGCCGGAATTGTTGACAAATTTGCGGAAACTTTCGGCTTTCGGCAATAAAACGAGCTACAACGAAGTCGAACGCGACCAAGTTGCCGCCGCTTTGCGCGATGTTCTTTTTTCGACTTTGAGTTTTGCGGGTTTGGACAATACTTCTTCTAATACATCGACAAATTCGGGAAACCTGACGAACGCGCAAAGAGCTGACAGCTTTTTGGAAAGCGGAAAAGCTTCAGCCGCGAAAAACGATTTCAAAAATGCCGTCATCGCTTACAACGAAGCGATCAAGCTCGCGCCGACAAACGGAACAGCTTATTATCATCGCGCGAAAGCGTTGGAAGAATTGGGCAGAATCGACGAAGCGATCAGCGATTATACTTTTATGATCGCCTTCAAAACCGATCTCGCGAAAGCCTTTTACAATCGCGGAACTTTGTATTCGGATAAAAAAATTTACCAATTGGCGATCGATGATTTCAATTCGGCTTTAAAGCTCGATCCGAAATACAAAAATGCTTTTTATAATCGCGGCGCAACATATTTCGATATAAAAGATTATGACAAAGCGATCGCTGATTTTACTCAAGTAATTGCATTGAATCCGCAAGATAAAGACGCTTTTGAATATCGTGCGCTTGCTTACTGCAAAAAAGGTCTCACGATGACGGCTTTGAAAGATCAAGATCAAGCGATCAAACTCGGCTCGAAAATCACGAAAGGCTGTCAATAATCAAAAAAGGAAATTTCATTTTATGACATTTAGAATTTGCAAAATATTACTTCTGACAATTTTGTTTTCGGCTTATTTAAACGCGCAAACGATTTCGTTTAGTCCCGACGCGCAAACGATTGCCGTTAATTGGTTTCTCGATTTGCCTTTGGGTTCGGATGCTTCGCAGTTTCTTTTTTACGATGCGAAGCTCGGAAAGTCGAAATCTTTTTTCAATTACGAATTTCCGTCAAAATTTTCTGCGTTTACGCCCGATTCAAAAAGTTTCGTTTTTGCCGATCGTTTGTTGCTCGAAAAAGCGGATTTGAACGCAAAAGGCGAAGTTTTGCTGATAGATAATCTGCAATCTATCGCAAATTTTGCCGTTGATCGCAAAAATCAGGACGAAATTAATTCCGATTTGATCGGTTTTGCGGTCGCGCCGGACGGAAAAGTTTTATATAAAGTTTTTCCGAATTTTTTGACCGCATTTTCGCTTCCCGATCTAAAACATTTACCCGAAAAAAGCCGTTCGATTCCTTTGTCTTCGCAAGGAAAACCGCAGATAAATTTTGCCGCGATCAGCAGCGATGCGCGTTTTGTCGTCGAAACGGAATTTACTGAAACGCAAGCTTCATTAATCGTCAAGGAAACCGCCAAAGCTGACGCGAAGATCAAGCTTTTTGAAACCGAAGCAAACGCTGAATTTCCGACTTTTCACTTTTCCATAAGTCAAAACAACGAAGTTTTGATGGTCAGAACCGAAAA
The DNA here is from genome assembly GCA_036833775.1 of Pyrinomonadaceae bacterium. Classification (GTDB taxonomy): domain Bacteria; phylum Acidobacteriota; class Blastocatellia; order Pyrinomonadales; family Pyrinomonadaceae; genus JAJQRF01. The sequence goes on from DAITPE010000311.1 coordinate 5,373, forward strand.
ATCCGGCGAACTTGTTTCGCAAGTGGAAACTTGGGATTTGAAAACGAAAAAATCGCTCGGAAAAATGCCGATTCCAATGCTCGATGAAGTATCGGAGAATCAATTTTATTCAATAGATAACGCGGTTATCAGTCCTGACGGAAAAAAAGCGGCGGCGCGGTTCGATTTTACGGATAAAGATGCCAAATTCATTTCGGTCATCGCAATTTACGATGCGGTCAGCAAAAAAACCAATTACATAAACGTCAAAAAAGACGAATATTTGAAGTTTGCCGACGCGCTTACGTTCAGTCCCGATTCAAAACAGATCGCGACGCTTTCGAGCGTTTTAGGTCGCAGTTGTTTCGCACAGCGCGTCGAACTTTGGAATGCGGAAGACGGCAAGAAACTAAAGCAATTTGATTAAAATTAAACTAAAAATAATTGACCTTTTTTTCGTAAAATTCGTGCGATTTATTTCGGAGAGACAAATTTATGTTTAAGAAATCGTTTTCAGTTTTATTTTTAATATTTTCGGCGATCGTTTTCGCCAACGCGCAAGGCATTAAATATTCGCCCGACGGAAAAAATCTGGCGGTGAATTTTCCCGTCAGTTTCAGCAACGATAAAAATATTCAGCACATTATCTTTTTCGATTCATTGAGCGGAAAACTCAAATCTTCCGTAAATATGACCGATCTCCAACGCGGAAAACTGCTTTTTACGAACAGCGGACAAAGTCTCTTAATCGCAAATCAGACGGATACGAAAAACATAAAATTGACCGCCGACAATAAAACCGAAGCGCAGGATTTTTCGAGTTCGACTTCCGATTATGACAACGAATTGGTTTCGCTCGCATTTTCGGCTGACGGCAAGATTTTTTACAAGTTATATTCAAACAAGCTCGTTGCTTACAATTTTTTTTCGCAAACCGTTAAAGAAGACAACAACAAAGTAGTTGCCGAAATAACCGCAGAAAATTCAAATAATGCTTTTTTGGCATTGTCTTCAAACGGAAAAATCGCGGTCGAATACCGCAAAAAAGGCGCGGAGCATTCGCTCGTAATACACGACCTTGCCGCCAAAACCGAAAAGATCATCAAGCTTCCATACAATTTTGTCGAAAACGGCGACGCGAGTTTTTCGGCTGAGATCAGCGAAAACGGCGAAAAATTGGTTTTGAATGCCCAAACGGAAGAATATTCGCAATTAACCGTTTGGAATCTGAAAACCGCAACGCAGATCGGCACGTTTGCTTTTACTGAAGCCGAAGGCGACGAGGCAGCCGATAAAAATCCCGTCAAAAATTTCACCATCAGCCCCGACGGAAAAAAAATCGCGGTAAAAATCGGCGAAAAATATGACGATAACAACGACACCGTCGTTTTGTGGGACACGGAAACCAAAAAAGATACGATCGCCGAAGTGAAAAGATTTTCCGAAGAATTTTTCGTCGAAAACTTCGTTTTCAGTCCCGATTCAAAAAACTTGACGGTTTTCTCCGAAGTTTTACTGCCGAACAATTTCTCCGCCAAAGTCCAGATTTTGGACGCAAACACGGGAAAATTTATCCGTGAA
>DAITPE010000312.1:0-6908 GCA_036833775.1 Pyrinomonadaceae bacterium
GATATTCAGCCATTGTCTGAAAAACACGAACGGGTTCGTCATCCAAAACGGGTTTATATTGACGAAAAAAGCCGTATTTAATTCTTTGTGCCAAACTTCTTTCTAATTGTCGGCGGCATTGTTCCTTAAAATCGTCCATAGCTATTTCCTTTTCCATCTCACGCCGTCTTTCGTGTCTTCCAAAATGATTCCTTTTTCAGCCAATGAATCGCGGATTTCGTCTGATCGTGCAAAATTTCGATTGCGTCTTGCTTCTTGTCGTTCTTCGATCAAACTTTCAATTACTGCATCGAGCATTTCTTCTTTAATTTCACCGAAAATTCCGAAAACCGAATCGAATTTGTCGATTGTTTGCAAAATAAAACTGCGGTCTTCGGTCAAAACGGTTTCGTGTGCAAGCGCGGTGTTTACTTCGCGGACGAGATTATGAAGCGCGGCGAGAGCAACTGAAGTGTTTAGATTGTCGTCCATCGCGTCTTCGAAATCATTTAAAAATCCGCGCACTTTTTCCTGCAGATCGGTATTGATTCCGTCGGTTAATTTGGCTTCTTGGAGACGTTTTTTGAAATCTTGCAATCTTTCAATTGTGCTTTCTGCGCCTTTCAAATTTTCAAAAGTGAAATTCAACTGTTTGTCATACGGAACGCTGAAAAGCAGATAACGAATCGCTAAAGGCTTGAATCCGCGTGAAATAATGTCGCGCAGAGTGAATTCGTTGCCCAAACTTTTCGACATTTTTTCGTTGTCGATCTTCAAAAATTCGCCGTGAAGCCAAGTTTTTGCAAACAGCTTTCCGGTCGCGCCTTCGCTTTGCGCGATTTCGTTTTCGTGATGCGGAAATTGCAGATCGATTCCGCCTGCGTGGATGTCGAAAGTTTCGCCGAGATATTTCATCGACATTGCCGAGCATTCGATATGCCAGCCCGGACGACCATAGCCGAAAGGCGCGTCCCAACCTGTCCGTTCGCTTTTATCGACCAATTTCCAAAGCGCAAAATCGCGTGCGTCTTCTTTTTCGTATTTGTCGGTGTCGATTCTTTCCGAACCGCCGACAATATTGCCTTCAAATTTTATCTTTGAAAGTTTGCCGTATTCGGGAAACGCAGTAATTCTGAAATAGATCGAACCGTCAGATTCGTAAGCTTTACCATTTTCGAGCAGAGTTTGAATAATGTCGATCATTTCGGCGATGTGTTCGGTCGCGCGCGGCGCAGCGTCGGGACGCAAGTTTCCGATCGAATCCATATCTTCCCAAAACGCGTCGATAAACGGCGCGGTCATTTCGTCGATCGAGATATTTTTCTTTGCCGATTCATTGATAATCCGGTCGTCAACGTCGGTCAAATTCATGACGTGCGTCAAATTAAAACCTTTGTAGCGAAGATAACGCGCCAAAATATCGCCGAATGTAAACGTGCGGAAATTGCCGATGTGTGCAAAATTCCAAACGGTCGGACCGCAGATATACATCTTTACATCGTTGTCATTTAGCGGATGAAATTCTTCTGTTTGATTGGTTAAAGTGTTATGAAATCTAAGCATTTTTAATAGTCTATAGTTAATTCCGGTAAATTTTTGGCGATCTCGTCAAAGTCTATAATAACTTTTCCGCCGAATTTTACAGGTTTATTATTTTCAGTCTGAATTTGATATTTCCAATTTCTCACAGCCTGTTCCGAAGCCACTGTTAATAACGGATGACCGTCAATAGAATTTGCTTTTATGACATTTCCTTTTTCATCGATAATGACGAAAAGTAAAACTTTGCCGCCTGCATTGACAGCTCTCGCGGCTGCCGGAAACGGAGGAGCGACTTTATAAATTAGAAGTTGATTCAATTCATTCAGTGATTTTCTTGAAACATCTTTCGGAAAAAAGTCTGACTCTTCTTTATAAATTACTTCATCCATTGAAAGAGTCGGAGAATATTGCGGTTCGGCACTGCAATTTTCAGGCTTTATAAATAATTCGATAGATGGATTTTCACGATGACCGCCCCTTCTGTTTGATATTATTTCATATTTTGGAAACTCAAACTTTTCAACAAGATAATTGTTTAATTCGGAAGCAATTGACAAACCTTCCTTTGCTTTTGTAGTTTTACCACCGTAACCGATGATGATTCCTTTAGCTTTAAGGTTTTTCAATTGAAGTCCAAATAAATCTAATTTTTCCTTTACGTCATTTAGATTTGTATATTCAAATTCGTCGAACTTTACTGAAAACGGCTGTTTGCAAATCGGTTTTTGCGAATTCTTTTCTTGTGCAATTATTACATTTGCACCAAACAAAATGGTGAATACTAAAAAAGATATAGTTGCTTTCATTGTTTTCTCTTCAAATATTTATTGATAGTTATGATGAATAACTATAAAAATCGTTGGTTGACGTAGGAAAATAATTCGAGAATCTAAAGACAACAGGATTCTTTCGGTGCGATACCGAGTTCGTTAAGAATTTTTTTTGCGGGCTTGAAAAGCATAGAAATTTTATAACACAATTTTTCCGAACTTGCACGAACTATTGATTTTAACCTGTAAAAAAACGGCAAATCATTTAACAAAATCACAGTTGAAATGCCATCTATCGATATAAAATCTCAACTCAGTAAGGCAAAAAAATAATTTATTACGTCTTTATTTCAGACCGAAAGTTTACAAAGTTACTCGTTTTATGCGGGCTTTTGCCGGTCGAATTTTTGATTGAGGAGTTGAAAAAAAAGATGGGATTTTACAGAAGTGAAAAAGAAGCGGCTTATTTTGCATTGCAACAATTAAGTGCTTATTTGCCGGAAACACCGGATTACAACAGCGTGGAATGGGGAACGATCATTTATCGTTTCGACGATCCGAAGGGCGGTTATTGGTATTCTTATCAAGAATTTTACAAGGGCGATTCGGCGGAATGGGAACCGCGCGGACGAGTTCCGAACGGTGCGGTCGAACGCGCGTATTGTCATACACATCCGAACGATGCGCCGTTTAGCAATAAAGACGTTGATACGGCTTCGGGAAAAACGCACGTTTATCCGCCCTGCACAATGTATATGGTCACGCAATCCGGCGCGTATTGGTATGACGGAAGAACCGAACCGAAATTATTTCCGCGAAATTCTCCCATCAGATACGGCACGATGTGGGGATTACCTTACAAAGATTTGGTGAAAAAATAGACGAATCAAATTAAATCGGGTTCGACAAAACGGCGGCGGGCTTCATCTGAAAAAAGAAGCTCGCGGCTGTAAAATTTTAATGGATGATCTTTGTCGAATTTTTCAATAATTTTAAGACAGTTTTCGCTTAAAGTTTTGGCGCGATCTTTGTTTTCGTCGAGCAATTTTATCCAAAAATGCGTCAGCGTTTCGTGATACGGGTCTTCTTTCGTGCGGTCAACGCCGAAAGCGTCTAAAAGATTGAAAATCCCATCGCGCATTTTGCTTAAAGCCGTGTCGAAATCGTTGTTCCAAACGTAATACAGCCCGACGGCGAGATGTTCGGCGTGTTTCCAATCAGTGCGCGAAATCGTGCCGTTTTCAAAAGATTCGACCAGATTCAAGATTTCAGTTTCGTTTGTATATTTCATATTTTCTCCAAAAAAAATAACGGAGCGAAAAGGTTTAACCTCTTCGCTCCGTTTAATTTTGAACGGTGATTATAAACCGAAAATCGTTCGGAAAACAACTGAATAACCGAAAATTATTTTGTTGGGAACGCCTGCGCCCTCGCAGGCAAACGGTGCGGACGCGTCGTAAATAAAATAAGATTTAAGTTTTTTATGTGATACACGCAAGCAAAGATGCTTGCGCTCCAGTCATTTTAGTTTTGCGACGATAATTTGTTTCGGCGAATTTGAATTGAAACCTGATTCGTCGAAATCGCCGAATTTCGCTTCGATCTCGAAATTATTAAACTCAAAAAGCGCGTCGAGTTCCTGCGGGAAAAATTGACGCATTGCGAACGAAACGGTTTTTTCTTCTTTCCAATATTGATTTTTGTAGTGCCAGTCGATGTGATTTATTTGCGTTGCGGCATCGTAAAATACATTAGTTTCAAGCACGATCCAGCCGTCGTCGGATTTGTATTCGCCGACGAAATAACGCTTGTTCGGATCGCGGTTCAATAATTCGATTGAAGGATTGAAAATTTCAACGATAAATCTGCCGTTCGGTTTCAGATGGCGTTTGACGGATGCGAAACAGTCCAAAACTTCCGCCGTCGTTTTGAGATGCTGAAGCGCGTTTTGCGCGATAAAAATTAAATTAAATTTTTGCGGCAAGTTAAAATTCCGCATATCCGCGCTGTAAAGATTCGTTTCGACGTTGCGCGTTTCCGCCTTTTCGCGCGTCGCTTCGAGCATTTCGTCAAATTTGTCCGCGCCGAAAATGTCGTAATCGCTTTCCGAAAGCGTCACGAGATAATTGCCCGTTCCGACCGCGAGTTCCAAAACCGGCTGACCGAAACGCCCGATCTGACGTTCGTAAAATGCAACCTGTTCGCCGTCGGGCGGTTTTTCGTGAACCAGATCGAAAAGCCACGTTTCTTCGTAAAGTTTTCTCGGCATTTGAATAATATTATAGCGTTCTTGAGAACATTTTAAGAACGCTTGAAATGTTTTCAAGAACGCTTAAAAAGGTTTCAAGAGTTCTTAAAATGATTTCAAGAGTTCTTAAAAACATTTCAAGAGTCATTAAAATGATTTCAAGAACCATTAAAATGTTCTCAAGAGTTCTTGAAAACATTTCAAGAGTCATTAAAATGTTTTCAAGAGTTCTAAAACTGTTCGATTTTATCCGAAAACGTTAATTTTTGACGAAAACCAAACCTTCGCGCCGTTTTAAGGTTGAAATGAAACGATTTTCGTTTATTTCGACATCGAAATTCTTCGTCCATTCGTGCCAAACGCCGTCGGCAGGGAAGTTTGCGATTTCGTAATTTTCGAGATCGTTGTCGGAAAGATTTAGAATAATCACGGCATTGTTTCCTTCATCGTCAAAACGCCGGAAAGCAAGCACGCCGTTGTCCGAATCTTCGTGAAAAAACTCCGCATTCGGGGCGAAAAAAGCAGGATTCGTTTTGCGAAGTTGAATTAAAATCTTGTAAAACTCGTACAAATCCTTGTTCGCATCAGTTTCGAGCAAAGTCCAATTTATCTTGTTGCTTTGCTCCGAAAGCGGCACATACTCGCCGAATTCTTCCCCCATCCATATCATCGGAACGCCGACCGAAGTCATCAGGATCAACGCGCCGAGCTTAGCGCGAAGATATGCTTCCGCGTCCAAAATCCCTTTCTCGCCGAGCTTCAAAAACAAACGATTCTGATCGTGATTCGCCAGATAATTCGTGACGCTCGTACCTGTTTCAAAACCCAAACGCTTTGCGTCGATCGCGTTCTTAATCTCTTCTAAATTAAAGCCTTCGCCCGTCAGATAATCGACCAGAATATACATAAAACTGTCGTTCCAACAGCTTTCGACCGGACCTTTCGGCTCAGTGATTTCTGGAACAGGCGGAATATATTCGGCAACCGTGAAAAACGGTTTCATCGAAGCCATTTCGCGCGAATATTTGACGAATTCGCCCAAAACTTCAAAATTACCGATCTGTTTCGCCGCATCGAAACGAATGCCGTCGATGCGGTATTCGTGAATCCAATAACGAATCGAATCGCAGATAAATTTCCGCGCGGGCATTAGTTTCAAATTTTCATCGACCTTTTCGTAATCGAATTCGGGTCCCCAATTTTGTTCGGGGTCTTTGCCTTCTTTTCTAAACCAATAATCGTGGTCGATCTGCGTCAAAGGCGTGTCGGTGTTCGCGTGATTGTAAACGCCGTCAACGATTATGCGGATGCCGAGCGCGTGACATTTATCGATCAATTCCTTGAGTTCGGCGGTCGAACCGTAAGAAGAATCGGGCGAAAAATAATGGATCGGCGAATAACCCCAATTGAAATCTCCGGGCGATTCTTTAAGCGGCATCAATTCGATCGCGTTCACGCCCAAATCCGCCAAATAATCGAGCTTGGCGATGACATCGGTGTATTTTCCGCGTGTAAAGCCGTCAGCTTCGCCGCCCGAAAAATCGCCGACGTGCATTTCGTAAATCACGATCTGCGTATTGTTCGGCAAAGGCGTTTCGTCGTGCTGCCAAACGTATTCGTCAACTACTTTCACGCCGTTTTTTAGTTTCAGAATCGAATTCTGAGTTTCCGCATCAACGTCCGTCGAATACGGATCAGCAATGGTTTTTACTTCGTTTTCCTCGTAAAACCAGCTTTTCGATTGAATGTTGAATTTGTAATTGTATGTGCCGTCAGCCAATTTTTGTGTCGTGCGAAAAAAGCCGTCGTCGCTTTTTTCCATTTCGATCGGTTTCCAATCGTTAAAATCGGCAATAAGTTCTGCGCCGTTATTGTATGGCGCGAAAAGTTGAAATGTGTATTCGTAAACTTCTTTTTTATTAGACATAACCCACCTTGATAATTAATTCACAATATCTTTATATTATAAATTAAAAAAGGGAAATGTCTATATTTATTTTTTAAATGATAAAAAAGACGGATTGCTTTTCATAAACAATCCGTCCGAATTAAGCAGCGATTTGCAGGTCGAAATCTTCCGATTCGTCCATAAACAGATATTTTTTCCATTCGGGACGCGATTCGGCGTAATGACAAAGCAAAACGTGGTCTAAGCCCAAACGCAGAAGTTTTTGCGAAGTAAGCAATGGCATTCTCGCTTGTTCGGGCGTGCGGTTTCCTTTGCGCTGATTGCATTTTACGCACGCGGCGACAAGGTTGTGCGGCGTGCTTTCGCCGCCTTGCGCGCGCGGTAAAATATGGTCGAGCGTCAAATCTTTCGCGTGTTTGTGTTCGCCGCAATACTGACAGCAATAACGGTCGCGGATATA
>DAITPE010000313.1:0-6889 GCA_036833775.1 Pyrinomonadaceae bacterium
TATTAGCGGACAATAAAATATAAAAACAGCCTCTCTTTTCGGCAAAAGAGAGGCTGTTTTTATATTTTATTACCTGACGACGTTTTGAAAAAGATCAATTACGCGCCGGAATATTGTAGGTTTTGATCTTCGAATTCAGCGTCGTTGCATTCAAACCCAAAAGACGTGCGGCGCGTGATTGATGACCGCCGGTTTGGTCGAGCGCACGGCGGATGATGTCGGTTTCGAATTTTCGCACTTCGTCGTAAAAATTAACGCCGCGCGAAAGATCGATGTCGCCCGATTTTCCTTCGCTGTCCTTCATCATCAAGCCGATCAATTCGGGATTGCGGACTTCAGGACGCAGGCATTCGACGGTGATTTCGTCGGTCGGCGCGATCACGACGGCGCGTTCGATGATGTTTTCAAGCTCGCGGACATTGCCCGGATAATAATAATTTTCGAGCAGGGAAAGCACTTCGGGCGAAAAGTTTTCGGTGATGTTTCGTCCGTTTTCCTCGTTATATTTGCGGATAAAATGCTGTGCGAGCGGCAAAACGTCTTCGTTTCTTTCGCGCAAAGCGGGAAGTTCGATCGGCACGACCGACAGACGATAATACAAATCTTCGCGGAAAGTTCCGTTGCGCACGGCTTCTTTTAGGTCAACATTCGTTGCCGCGATGATTCGCACGTCAACCTTAACGGGCGTTGTTTCTCCGAGCGGCGTAAATTCGCGTTCTTGGATGACGCGCAGCAGACGAACTTGGATTTCGGGACGCAGATCGCCGATCTCGTCCAAAAATATCGAACCGCCGTCGGCAACTTCAAACAAACCTTTTTTCGCCGCGACCGCGCCCGTAAACGCGCCTTTCGTGTGTCCGAAAAGTTCGGATTCCAAAAGCTCAGACGGAATATTGGAACAATTTACCGCGACGAATTTTTCATCGGCGCGCGGACTCGCTTCGTGAATCGCCTTGGCGACGAGTTCTTTACCCGTTCCCGATTCGCCCGTAATCAAAACGGTCGAACGCGCCGGAGCGACTCTTTCGACGAGGCGGAAAACGTTTTCCATCTTATCCGAACGACCGATGATCGCGTCGCGTTTGACCGAGCGCGTCATTGCTTGGCGCAGCGTTTGGCGTTCTTCTTCGTTGCGCCGTTTTTTCACGCCGCGATTGATGAGCGCGAGAATTTGCTCGTTTTGAAAAGGCTTGCGGATAATTCCCGTCGCGCCTTTTTCCCACGCGGAGATCGCCGTATCGAAGGTCGCGTATGCCGTGATCATCAAAACGACGGCTTCGGAATCAAGCTTGACCAATTCTTCGAGCGCGGTCAAACCGCCCATTCCGGGCATCGAAACATCCATCAAAACGACGTCGTAAGATTTCTGCGCGTAAAGTTCCAAGGCTTCTTCGCCGCGTTTGGCGATGTCAACCTTGTAGCCCGCACTGGAAACGATCGTTTCGAGCACGTCGCGCATAATTTCTTCGTCGTCACAAATTAAAATCGAACCTTTTTTAGCCATAATTTATCAGCCGCGAATTAACACGAATATCACGAATAAATACTAAATACAAATGCTCCAAACTTGGAACTTGCAAAGCGAAAACATAAACTTACCGTGTGATTTACGATAAATTTGCCGCCGGATATGACAAAGCACTTGCGCCTTTCGAGAAAAGATTTTTGAAAGGCTGGCGCAAAGAATTGCTTTCATATCTGCCCGAAAACGCCGAAATTCTCGAGATCGGCGCGGGAACGGGCGCGAATTTTGAATTTTATCCGAACGCGAAACACGCCGTCGCCGGAGAAATTTCTATCAAAATGCTCGAAAAAGCGCGTGAAAAATTGAATGAAAAAACGCATTTTATCAAGCTCGTTCAAAACGACGCGGAAAGTCTGCCGTTTTCCGAAAACAGTTTTGATGCGGCATTTGCGACTTTGGTTTTTTGTTCGCTCGAAAAACCCGAAAATGCTTTTGGGGAACTCAAAAGAGTCGTGCGTCCGAACGGCAAAATAATTTTGCTCGAACACGTTCGCCCGAATGGTTTGTTCGGCTATTTGTTCGATCTTCTCAATATTTTCACGCTTGCTTTGATTGACGACTGCTTCAACCGCGAAACCGCAAAACTGGCGGAAAACGCAGGCTTGAAAGTTTTAGAAGTCAAAAAGAAAGTTTTCGGCGCGGTAAATCTGATCGTTTGCGAAAATCGCGCATAATTTATCAGAATAAAAAATCATCTTTCGGAGTCTATTATTTAAAGAATTTTTGCTCAAATAATTACCGCCTGAAGGCGGGACTCAAAACTTTGCACTCGTTCAATAAATTTCAACTTCAAGGAAAAGTTTCTGCACTTGCAGGAACTTTTCCCGCACTTCCAGATATTTTTCCCGTGGTCGCAGGAAATTTTCCCGCACTCCAATATATTTTCCCCGTGCTCCGAGATATTTTTCCCGCGTGCCGAGATATTTTCCCCGCGTGCCGAGATATTTTCCCCGCGTGCCGAGATATTTTCCCCGTGAGTGTATAAAATTTCTATTAATTTTTATAATCCCCAAATTCTGAGGAGCTTTATATTTTCAGACAGTTTTCAGCCGTTTTTCGTCGAAGACGCGGTTCGAAAAAGGTAAATCGATAAAATTGCGCCTTGATCCGTGCCGCCGGAAAAAGTCAGACAATGGGTTTTTTTTCGGCAGGGCTGAAAAAAAAGAGGTAGTGAACTAAAAGTAGTGCTGATGAATTGCCGTCCGCTTTAGCTGACGGATCGAATGTTAAAGCAAGATCATCGGCTTGAGCCAAAATTAAATAATTTATCAATCATCCTTTCAGCTTTAGCTAAAGCTGAAAGGAATCAAATCTTTTTTGTTTGAAGTTCGGCTAAAGCCGTAAACTCAACGAAAATCTGTTCCGTCAGCTTAAGCGGACGGCAATTCATAAAGAATCAAATAGCATTACTTTTAGTTCACTACTAAAAAAGAATCGGAAAGTATTTACGACATACTTTCCGATTCTTTCCAGCCGGGGTAAAAATTATCCGATCTTACGGCACGACCGCCGCAGGAACCGGGATGTCTTGGCTTGTTCCCCAAGCCTGCGCTCTGAAAGCATTGTTGGAACTCTGCATCAGATACCAGTTTCCGCTGCGGAAAACGGCAACATCGTTCTTTCCGTCGCCGTCGTAATCTCCGGGCGAAGGAACATCGGTCGAAATACCGAAATTCGCCGCAACGAAACCGCCGTCGGAGCTTCGCAAAATATACCAAGCACCTGCGCTCGGACGATAAACCGCCGTGTCAGCCTTGCCGTCGCCGTCGTAATCGCCGAAAACGGGTTTGTCTTCCGCAGTTCCGAAGCTGACCGCTTTGAAACCTTGCGAACTTTGCTGAATATACCAGTTTCCGTCACGGTAAACGGCAACATCAGCCTTACCGTCGCCGTCGTAATCGGCGGCAACCGCGCGGTCGGTCGAATTACCGAACGTGACCGCTTTGAAACCGTCGTGGCTCTGCTGAATATACCAAGTTCCCGTCGAAGCGCGGAAAACCGCCGCATCCGCAATGCCGTCGCCGTCGTAATCAGCCGGCTGCGGTTTGTCGCCCGCCGAACCGAAATTGATGACCTGCAAACCGTCGCGGCTGCGCTGTAAATACCATGCGCCGTTACGGAAAACGCCGACATCAGTTTTGCCGTCGCCGTCGAAATCCGCAGGCGTTAAAACGTCTGAAGCGAGTCCGAAAGCAACCGAACTGAAGCTGTTATCCGAAGAACGGAAAATATACCAATTGCCGTCTGCCGGACGGAACACGGAAACGTCCGTTTTGCCGTCACCATCGAAATCGGCGTGTTTCGCACGCGCCGGAGCGGTCGCGTCGCCGAACACGGTAAAGCGGAAAGCCTGCGAAACCGCCACGCCGCCAGCCGCGCCTGCGTCGTTGACATACCAGCGACCGAAGAAGGTCTTGCCGATGATCGCGGCGTTGCTCGGAATCGCCAAAGTCGCCGAACCGTAACCGTTGCCTGCGCCCGTTCCTTGCAGGGCAACTTCGATCCGCGCAAAACTTCCGCTCGCAGGAATCGTCGAAGTCGCACCCGGATCGGTTTCATTAATGACGAGAACCGCATTCGCACCGCCGAGCGCGCCCGACAATCCGACTGAAAACGCCGGATTTCCGGCAAGCGGCGGTTCGATCGCCGTTACGGTCGGAACGATTCCGCCGCCGCCCGCGATGCCCGTTCCCGTGATCACCGGAACGCGGTTCGATTCGGTGTAAAGCTGTGGACGATCAAACGGCGGAAGTTCGTTTCGCACACGCGGATCGGTCAGCGGACGGCTCAAAAATGCAACGAGATCGTTCAACTGATTATTTCCCAAACCGCGCGGACGAATGTTCGGGTCTTTGTTCGGCGCGTTAAAATCTCCGCCGCGATTGTAGAAATCGACAACTTCGCGCAGTGTCGTAAATCTGGCGTTATGAAAATATGCGCCGCGAAGCTCGACGTTTCTAAGGATCGGGGTGCGAAATTGTCCTGCATTGTTGGCATTATTGGTAACTTGCTGTCTGCCCGTGTCTTCATTCTGCGGGCGAACGCCGATGTAGTGAAAACCTCCGTCGCTTTGCAGATTTCCCGCGTGACACGCACTGCAAGCGGTCACACCCGATGCAAAAAGATTCAAACCTCGTTGTTCGGCTGCCGTCAAAGTATTGATTCCCTGATTAAGCTGATCGAACGGAGTTTGATCGGAATAAAGCGTTCGTTCGTGTGTGGCGATCGCTAAGGCGATTCTGACAGGCGTGATTTCAGGCGTGCCGAATGCTTCCTCGAAAAGTTCGGGGTATGTTCTGCCTTCGATCCAATTTTTCAAACCGTTCGGAACATTCGAAGCTAGCGCAAGCGGTTTCGCCGTCGTCAGGCGATTGACCACATCCTGCCAATTTCTGCCCGAATGCGCCATTTCCGTTCCGTTCAAAGGTGGTCCGAGAATTTGATTTTCAAGCGCACCGCCGTTTTGCAGAACGACTTGATTCGTCAAAGGATCGCGGAAAGTTTGCCCTGCGCGTCCGTCCCAAAACAACTGACCGGGATAACCCGAATCAGTATAAGGCATCGCGCGTCTGCCCGTGACCTGTTCGCGCAGACCGAAGGAACTCGACCAAATATATGAACCGTCGGCATTATTTGCCATCACGCCGGGCGAACCGAAAACGTCGTCGGGCGTGTTGAAAATTCCATCTAATCCGGGATTGGTCGAACGCGCACGTTGCTGAGACGTTCGTTTATCCACGCCGCCGCCGTTGCCCGAATGACAAGTTCCGCACGAAACGGTGCGGGTCGAAGAAAGCTGTTCGTCCCAAAAAAGTGCTTTGCCGAGATATGCTTTGGTCGCTGTGATCGGATTTGCGGGCGGTGCATCGGGCGGCAGCAGCGGAAGAAGTCCGCCGCCGAGTGTTCCGTTTGCACGCAAACCTTGTTCGGGCTGGCTGAAACCGCTCACAACCGAGCCGTTTTCCGCGCGAACCCAGTAAAAGAAAGTTTGTCCCTGCGGCGGTGTCGTATCGAAAAACGTATTCGCCGCCGTCGTGCCGATGTCGATCGCGGTTGACGAATCGTTGGTTGTATTGCGGAAAATGCGGTAAGTTTTCGCATTCCGCATCGTGTCCCAAAGCAGACCGACTTTGGTCGAATAAGCTCCGTCCGTCGCAATTACGCCGGTCGGAGCGGCAAGCCCCGATTGACCTTTAACAGTAGGGGAATCGGACGAAAATTCAAAATAAACCAATGACAGCAAAAATACTGAAATGACGACTAATTTTATTCTCTTCATAAATGGCTAAATTAATTTGTTAAAAATATTCCGCAATTGCTGGCGGCAGCGGAAAAGTTTGGTTTTGACGTTGCTTTCCGACCAGCCGACGATCTTCGCGACTTCCGCAACCGAAAAGTCTTCGCCGTAAAGTAATGTCATCGCAACGCGCTCTTTGGCTTCCAGTTTCGACAGAAGCTTTTCCGCCAAATCCTTGGAAGCAAGATTTTTTTCAACATTTGAACAGTCGTTTTCGACCATTCGATTCAAGATTTCCTGTTCTTCGTCCGAAAAATCGCTGAACAGATTTTCCGAACGCTTTTGTCTTTTCCGCAGTTCGTCGTAGCAAACATTGACGGTCAGACGCGAAAGCCACGCGGAAAAAGATTTTTCGTGTCCGCCGCGAAAATCTTTGAGCGAAAAATAAATTTTCGTAAAAGATTGCTGAACGATGTCTTCGATCTCGTCTCTCTGGCGGAAAAATCTGCCGATCAGATGAACGGAAAGTTTTCGATAGCGTTCGAATATTATTGAAAAAGCAGAATCGTCACCTTCCAAAACGGCTTTGACAAGCTCGTCGTCCGAAACAGAAGACGATGCTTGCCGAAACTCGACCGCAGAAGTGTCGAGACTGACAGTTTGCTTAATTTTGAATGTTTCTTCAATCATTCAGCGGCAAAATCGGACTTTTTTGCAAATTTCGGTTGCGTTTCGGACGTTTTGAGCCCCATCTTCAGTATTTCTATCATCTCAAGCAGGAACTCAAAACCATCCGAATCTGTTGTAAAACTTCTGAAATTAACTAAACGAAAATCAATTCGGACGTTTCGGCGGCGAAGCGATTTTGAAATCATTCGGCACACTGAAAAGTTCGGCTGACGGTTCGCCTTTTTTGATATTAATGAGCCGAAAAACGTGTTCGCCCGCGATTGGGTCGAGATGACGCGAATAAACGACGACCTGCAATTCGGGCGAAAACCATTTTTCCGTGACGACCGAAAGCGGTTTATCGTTGCCAATCTGTCCTGCCGGAATTTCGACCGTGATGCGCGTTCCTTCGACGCTTACGCCTTCGAGCGTTTTCGTGCCGAGCGATTCGGTTTTTC
>DAITPE010000314.1:0-6877 GCA_036833775.1 Pyrinomonadaceae bacterium
TTTTATTGTCCGCTAATAGTTTAGCATTTTATTAATAATATTCATTTTTTGGGATTTTGAACATTTTTTTGGTAATTAATCCCGATTTATGAATATTTCGCCGCTCTTTAAAAAACTATTATTTATTGTAAATAATTGCACACATATCACTTTTCCGCGAAAATAAAAAAGTGGAACAATTCTTGCAAGTTCCACGTCCTGTTTACCCAAATAAAAGCTTTACTAAAATAAGAACATCTTAAAATTAAAATTATAATTGAGCACCGGATAAACTTGGTACATTTTATAAAACAACCTGAAGTTCATCATTTAACGGTCTGCAATTTTTATCGATTTTGTTGGTAAAAATCCAAGTGTTTCTAATTATAAATTTAATGGAGGAAAGATGAGAATACTTAAAAACTTTTTACTAATAAGTTTAGTTGTTTTTGTATTTCAATCAATTGTTCTGGCACAAGTCTCAGGTTCAATTTCAGGAACGGTGACGGACGCGGCGGGAGCTGTAATTCCGGGCGCGACTGTTACGATCAAAGGACAAGCCGGGCAGAATTTTACGGTAACGACTAATCAAGACGGATATTATGCGGTTCCGGGCGTACCAGCCGGAACTGCAACCTATCGCGTCACGATCAGTGCTGCCAATTTCAAAACCGTCATTGTAGAAAACGTAAAGGTTGACGTGGCAACACCGGCGACCGTTAATGCAGTTCTGCAAGCCGGAAAAATCGAAGAATCGGTCGTTATCACTTCAGGTGCTGAAGTTTTGCAAACCGAAACTTCAACGATCGGCACGACACTTACGGGCAGACAGATCTTGGAAACCCCGATTCAATCACGCGATGCGCTCGACCTCGTGACGACGCTTCCGGGAACGAACACGGTCGGATCGGTCAGAACATCGTCGATCAACGGTTTGCCGAAAAGCGCGTTGACCATTCAGATCGACGGCGTTGACGTGCAAGACAATTACTTGAAATCGTCAGACGGCTTTTTCACTTTTATTCGTCCGCGTATCGATGCGATTGACGAAGTTACGGTTTCAACGGCAAATCCCGGTGCGGAAAGTTCGGGCGACGGCGCAGTCGGCATTCGCTTTGCTACCCGCCGCGGAACAGATGATTATAAAGGAAGCGCATTTTGGCAGCACCGCGACGAAAGCATGAATGCCAATAACTTTCAAAATAATTATTTGAACCAAACGAAAACCAAGCTCAGACTCAACCAGTTTGGCGCGAGCTTCGGCGGTCCGATTCCGTTTCTTAATTTCGGAGACGGCGGACCGGAATTCTTTTCGGGAAAAGGACAAAGATTCTTTTTCGTCAACTATGAAAGATTTCATTTGAACGAACAATCAGTTGTTCGTCAAAGACAAGTTTTAACGAGTGAAGCTCAAAAACGGTATTTTCCGTTACGGTACGAACGGCGCAAATACGGTCAATTTGTTTCAATTGGCAAGTGCTAATGCGACACTTGCGACGACAATCGATCCGACCGTGCAGGGAGTTTTGAATGCGATCCGCGCATCGACCGGAATTAGAGGCAGTCTTTCCCCGCTGGGAACTGGCGGCGTTTATTACAGACAGCAATTCAATTTTGCGAATCCCGGCGAATCCCGCCGCAGTTTCCTTGTCGTTCGCACAGACTTTAATATTACGAAAGATCACGCTCTCGAAGTGATTTTCAACAATCAACCGTTCAGATCGAACGTCGATTTTTTGAACAACGTCGATCCGGCGTTTCCCGATTTTACCAATGCCGGAACGCAAAACTCCGACCGCCGTTCGCTTTCGATCGGACTGCGTTCAAATTTCAAATCGAATATAGTCAATCAATTCCGTTACGCACAGCTCGGCGGATGGCTCGGCGGCGACAGCAGATTCGAACTGGTCGGCGGTAAAGAGTTTTTCGACACTACTCAAAGAGGTTTTTCTTTGACGCTCGGCGCGGGATTAACGAATCCGACGATTCGCAATGCATACAGTGCGCGTTCGTCGCCGACTGAAGATTTTACGGATAATTTAACTTGGGTCAAAGGCAACCATACCATGACCTTCGGTGCTCAATACAAACGCATCAGAACGATCTCCGATTCGGTCGGTTTATATGTTCCGACCGTTACGTTCGGTGTCGTGACGACTGATTCGGCAGTTTTGGGCGCGTTCAGCACAACGACGATTCCCGGAGCAAATGCTGCCGAAGTTACAAATGCACAGGCTCTTTATGCAACTTTGACCGGCAGAATCAGCGCATTCGGCTCGAATGCCGTTCTCGGACCCGACGGAAAATATGCCGTAAACGGTTCGAGAAGTTTTGAAATTCAACAAAACACGAATGGATTGTATGCTCAAGATTCTTGGAGAATCCGCAGCAATCTGACCATTAATTACGGTATCCGCTGGCAGCCGACCACAGCCGCCCGAATGAATACCGCTAATTATTCGGTATTGACCGATCCGAAAATGATCTATGACAGATCGGGCGTTGGAAATCTTTTCACTCCGGGTACTTTAACCGGACAGACTCCGACCGTTCGCGGAATTAAAGCGGGTGAAAAAGCCTATCAGAACGATCTCAACAACTTCGCGCCGAGTGTCGGTGTTGTTTGGAGTCCTGAAGGTCAGAAAGGATTTTTGAAATATATTTTCGGCGACAGCGGCGACAGTGTTTTCAGAGGCGGTTGGTCGCGTTCGTTCATTCGTGAAGGCACGCTCATCATTGAAAACAGTCTCGGACAGCATCCGGGCGCATCGTTCTCCTTGGGCAGAACTTTGGGTCTCGGAAATTTAACGGTCGGAACGCTTTTCCGAACGCCGGGAAATCCGAATTTAACGCCGCCTGCATTTAGTGATACGCCGTCATATCCGCGCACATTGACGGCAGCCGATGCGGCTTTCGGATTCGCGGATGATTTCCGCACCGGATATGTTGATTCATATTCTTTCGGCTATCAGCGTCAGATCGGAAAAGACACCGTTGTCGAAGTCCGATATGTCGGTAATCGCGGAAAAGATATGCAAAATCAATACAGCATCAATGAAGTCAACGCGATTGAAAACGGCTTCGGTGCTGAGTTTGCTTTAGCTCAACAGAATCTGATTGCGAATATTCAGGGCGGTTTCGGTGCCAATTTCCGGTATCGCGGACCGAACACAGGAACTTTTGCTTTGCCGATCCTGGTTTCTTATCTTGCCGGAACGAATGCGGATCCGAATGCAACCGCCAGCTATGCGAGTGCAAACTTTGCTAATACCACATTCATTAATCTTCTTTCACCGGCGAATCCGAACGTGCTGACTTTTGCAAGTACGGTCGAAGGCAACTTTAGAACTGCCGGAACAACGCCGGGAACATTTGTTCCGAACGGTCGTCCGGTGAACTTTTTCAACAACTGCCCGACAACTCTCGGTTTCTGCTTCCTGTTCGATAATTCGGAAAGAAGCTGGTATGACTCGGCAGTGGTCGAAGTCCGCCGCAGACTTACGAACGGTGTTCGTATGCAGGCAAGCTACACCTTCGGTAAAGCATTTACCAACACGTTCGCATCCGCCGGAACTTCGTTCTTCGGACTCGGCGCAGGCGATCAGAGTAATGCTTCGAACAATTCGCTTCGTAATCGCGGTTTGGATAAAACCTTTGCACAGGTTGACATCAGACACGCATTCAAACTCGATGCGACACTCGATCTGCCGTTCGGTAAAGGCAAACCGTTCCTTTCGTCGAATAACTGGGCATCAAATGCTCTGTTCGGCGGCTGGAGCATCACACCGATCCTGCGTTGGCAGAGCGGTTCGCCGATCTTGATGGAAAATGTTCAGCTTGTCGGAATGTCGGCAAAAGACTTACAGAAAAAGATTGGCGTTTACTACAATCAGACAATTCAGAATCCGAACGGAACGACCGCCTCGGTTGCTCCGGTCACGTATCTGCCGGCGGAAATTATCAATAATACGATCCGTGCATTTACGACAACGGGTTCGACCGTCACCGGATACACTGCCGGATCGGCTCCGACAGGCAGTTTTATCGCCCCTGCGGGTTATAACAACTGTCAGCAAAGATCGGTCGGACAATGCGGTTTCCGCAAACTCGTTCTTTACGGACCGAGCTTCTTCAAGATCGATACATCGATCCAAAAGAGAATTGCGATCGGAGAAAGACGTAATATCGAAATGCGCGCAACCTTCTTCGATGTTCTCAACCGCACGAACTGGCGTTTGGGCGGCTGGACAGGAAACGTGAACAACATCACGGCATTTACCGGAACTTTCGGTCAAATGCTGGCGGGTTGGGCATATCAAGACCCGAACGGTTCTAACGATCCGGGCGGCAGAATTGCTGACTTTTTGATCAGAATTAATTTCTAATCAAATCAATTAATTTGATTTAGGGCATTGTCAATTTTCGGCAATGCCCTTTTTTAATTCTGAAAACTCACAAAAATTCTGGCAAAATATTTCATTTTTTCATAAGATAGGTAAGTTCGTAATTTTCGTAAAAATAAACTTTAGCCGTGACAACCGATACTCAAAACTCATACTCATTAGCTCCTCTCGGTGCAGGCGATCTGATCGATCGTGCCGTTCGTTTTTACCGAAATAATTTTTGGACATTTGTTTTGATCGCCGCGCCGCCGGTCATCATCGGAACTCTTTTTTCGATCGGCTGGATGACGCTCGGACGCGAGATTTTCAATGTTGACCGAAGCGTTCCGAATGCGGAAATGTTTTTCTATTCGCTTTACAAGAGTTTGGGAAATCTCGTGATCTGGATTTCGGAATGGGTAATAACGCTGGCGGTGATGGGCGGCGCGTCACGCAATTTCGTGCGGCATCTTCTTTTCGGCGAAGCGATAACCTTTAAAGAAACTTACAAAAACACTTGGAAACGCCTGCCGGGATTGATTCTGGCTTCATTGATCATTGTCTTACTGCTCGGTTTTGTCGGATTTTTTATCTTTTACATCGGTTTGATCGCCATCACGCTTTTGATAATGCTGATCGCTTATGCCTTTAGTTTTTCGCCATTTCTGATATTTATCGTTTCGCTTGTTTTCGGCATCGCGGTCGCCTTCGGAACGCTTTGGCTTTTCTTTTTGCTGGCTTCGCGTTTTGCGTATATTCCGCAAGTGATGCTCGTCGAAGGTCAAGGCGTGTTCGCCGCGATCGGCAGAAGCGCGACGCTGGCAAGCGGCAACGTCAAACGCCTTGCCGCGCTTTTTATGTTTGCGCTCGTCGCCACATATTCGGCATTGGCGATCCTGTATATTCCGCTGGCGTGGTATGCGTGGGCAAACGGTGTCGAGATTTGGAGTTTCGACAACGACATAATTCCGGCTTGGTATGAGATCGCCACGCAAGTCATTTCGCAAGGAAGCTTGATCCTGCTTTCGCCGGTTTGGATGACCGGACTTTGTTTGCTTTACGTTGACGAACGCGTTCGGCACGAAGGCTACGACATCGAATTGATGGCGGCGCGGCGTTTGGGTGAAATTCCCGCCGTTCCGCAAAGTTATGTGAATCCTTTGCAGCCCGCGCTGTCGCAAACGAATTACGTTCCGCCGCAAAATGCGAATCCGGCACCGCGCAATGATTCGTTTACGACGCTCGGTTTGAAATAAAGATGAAAACGAAACGCTTGAAAAAATCTAAAGCTTTACTTTCGCCATTGTTCGCGGCGTTCGTTCTGGTGTTTTTGTTTTCACTGAATTCATTTGCGAAAACGGTTGCCGAATATCAAAAAGGCGTGGAAAAAGCCATTCTCGGAGTGGGTGAATTGGTCGGACATTTATACGACATCAAAGAAGGAATTTCCGATCCCGATGCCGCATTTGAAAAAAATAAGCTAACCGAAATCCGCAACGCTTTGCCTGCAACCGAGCGCATCGAATGGCAAGGCGCGGTCGTCGAAACCGACAATCAATGGCTCAATGAAAAACTCGACGAATTTGCCGAAGAATCGTTCAATTCGCCGAAACGCGAACCGATCTTGATCGAGATCAGCGAACGTCTTTCTTCGCTTTCGGTAAAACTCAAAGAACTCGAAAAACCTTCAAATTCAGCGGCGCGTTCAAAGGATGAAGACAAACAGAAGCTTTCGGAAATTTTAAATCGGGAAGAATATCAAAAGCCCGAAGAAAAGAAAAAAAGTCTGTTTGAAGAATGGTATGAAAAGATTTTGAAATGGTTTGAAGACCTTTTTCCGCGTCCGAATGTGCCGACGGTCAACCCCGATTCGGCAACCGTCAGTTCGCTTTCATACGTTTTTCAAATCCTGCTTTACATCGTCGTGATCGGCATTGCCGCATTTATTATTTACAAATTCGCGCCGTTCTTTTTCAAAAAATTCAAGAAACGCGAGAAACGTGAAAAGAAGGAACGCGTCATTTTGGGCGAAAAGATCGCCGCGAACGAAGATGCAACGACCATTTTCGACGAAGCCGAATCACTCGCACAACAAGGAAATTTGCGCGACGCAATCCGCAAAGGCTACATCGCGCTTTTGTGCGAACTCAGCGACCGCAAATTGATCGGTTTGGCGCATTACAAAACGAACCGCGATTATCTGCGCGACGTTCGCAAAAAACGTGAAATCTATAACGGTTTAAGCGGTTTGACGAATAGTTTTGAAAAACATTGGTATGGTTTTGAAACGGTTGACGAAACGGATTGGAGCGAATTTCGTGAAAAATACAAGGAAACAGTCAGCACAAAACAAACATAATTATTTATAAGTGAAACAGAAATTTCTCATCTTCGGCGGTTTTATTTTGCTGGTCTTGATCTTGATCGGGCTGAATGCCGCGTCTTACGTGCAGAAGCAAAAACAATCCGACAACGAATTTTCGCCGAATCGTTCGACCTATAATTCGGGCGCAACC
>DAITPE010000315.1:0-6870 GCA_036833775.1 Pyrinomonadaceae bacterium
GAGCGATTCGATACCGCGTTTCGTCGTTTTGACCATCGCCGCTTGTCGTGCGTGCATCTGGCGTTGTCCGGCGATCGTTTGCGCTTTGTCAATATCGGAAACGACTTGCAAAGAGTCACCTGCTTGCGGAACGCCTTGCAAACCTAAAACTTCGACCGGAGTTGCGGGCGGAGCTTCCGTCACGACCTCGCCGCGATCGCTGAACATCGCACGGACTTTACCGTAATATTGTCCGACAATGAACGGATCGCCGACGCGCAAAGTTCCCTGTTGAACCAAAACGGTTGCGACCGAACCGCGACCTTTATCGAGTTTCGCTTCGAGCACAACGCCTGAAGCAAGACGCGTCGGGCTGGCTTTCAAATCCAAAATATCCGACGTTAGGAGAACCGTTTCGAGCAGTGAATCGAGATTTTCGTGTTTCTTTGCCGAAACCGGAACCATTTCGACATCGCCGCCCCAATCGATCGGCTGTAAGCCTAAACCTGCAAGTCCTTGTTTGACTCGATCGGGATTTGCATCGGGTTTATCGATCTTGTTGATCGCCACGATGATCGGAACTCCGGCGGCTTTCGAGTGTTCGACCGCTTCGATCGTCTGCGGCATCACGCCGTCGTCAGCCGCAACGACGAGAA
Source organism: Pyrinomonadaceae bacterium (assembly GCA_036833775.1). Lineage (GTDB taxonomy): Bacteria > Acidobacteriota > Blastocatellia > Pyrinomonadales > Pyrinomonadaceae > JAJQRF01. The sequence goes on from DAITPE010000315.1 coordinate 636, forward strand.
TTACCACGTCGGTCGCTTTCGCGCCGCGTGCGCGCATCATCGTAAATGCTTCGTGTCCCGGTGTGTCGAGGAAAACAACGCGGCGCGGTTCATCGGGATTGTCGGGATTCGGAACGAAAACCGAATATGCGCCGATATGCTGTGTGATTCCGCCCGCTTCGCCTTCGGCAACATTTTCCGAACGAATCGCATCGAGAAGCGAAGTTTTTCCGTGGTCAACGTGTCCCATAACGGTCACGACCGGTGCCCGCGTTTCTTCATTATCATCGGCATCTGCCGCGATCAAATCTTCAAATTCCTGTTCGATGACCATTTCTTCGAAAGGAACGAAACTGACTTCATAACCGAAGTTTTTGCCGAGGTCGATCGCCATTTTTTCGCCGATCGGCTGATTGAGCGTTGCGAAAATTCCTTTTTTAACAAGAAGCTGAACAATATCGCGCGGTGTCACGCCGAGTGCTTCGGCAAAATCACGCACCGTTGCGCCTTCGGTCAGGCGAGCAACTTTCAAATTGCTCGATTCACCTTTTCCGACTTGCTCCATGATTCGTGCTTCGATAGATTTCGGAGCTTGATAATGAAACTCTTTTTCTTCAAACCTTCCGCCCTTGTCTTCAAACGGTTTTCCGCCTTTCTTGCCCGTGTTTCTGCCGGGTTTGCGGCGGTTGTCGCTCGGCGGTGTGTAAACCGTGATCGGTGTTGAGCTTTCGCCCGGTGTGCCGCGAAATTCGGGTTTTCGTCCGCCGCCTTTGCGGTCGTCGCGTCTGCCGCCTTTGCGGTCGTTTTCGCGGGCTTTTTCGGGATCGAGTTTACCGGTTTTGGTCGGCGCATCGCTCACCAGACGATCGCCGGGTTTGATGCCTTTTTGAAGTGCGTCTTTCGTTAATTTTAACTGTTTGACATTGATTCCGGCAGGGCGGAAAATCTTCGGCGCAACGATTTGCGGAGTTTGCGCAACCGGTGTTTCGACTTTTTCTTCGACCGGAGCTTCAACTGCTTCCACCGTTTCAACCGTTTCTTCAACTTCAGCTTCGACAATTTCCGGTTCTTCCGTCTCGACTTCCTCAATCGGTTGTTCAACTTCGACAACCGCAGGAGTTTCTTCAACCTCGACAGGCTCTTCTAGTTGCTCCGTTTTTTCTTCTTCTTTCGGTCGGGCGACGATCTTTTTGACCTTAAAGCCTTGCGAAATCGATTTTTGCTCGCCGATGATCGGTGCCGCAGTTGTTTCTTCTCTCACTTGCGGCTGTGAAGCGACAATTTCTCTTTCAGTTTGTAATTCGATCTGCGGTGTCGGCGTTTCTTCGACAGATTCAAAGTTTGACGGTTCATCTTCTTTACGAACCGCTTTGATGATCTTGATCGCACGTTTCGGTGAAGTTTCTACTTTCGGAAAGTATTTATTACGAACTTTTTCCGCCAATTCGACGCTGACGGAATTTGAAGGCACATCGACATCCGCTCCTTCACGCCGTAAATCTTCGATGATGCGCTTCGTATCTTGTTTTAAATCTCGTGCTAAGTCGTAAACCCGAACTTTTTTGCCTAAGGACATATATTCTTTACAATTTTCGGATTTATCGCTCAATCCGTTACGTTTAAAGCCTTAAAGGCTTTCCTGCCAAAATGTTATTATTCAGCCGAATCATCTTCAGTTTCCGCTTCTTCTGCGTTTTCATCATCTGTTTCGGTTGCTTCCGACGTTTCTTCTTGTTCTGAAGATTCTTCGAAAACTTCTTCGGCTTCTTCATCCGCTTCGGAATCAGAACTTGCCGCTACTACTGCATTTGCCGAAGCAAGAATTTTTTCCGCTTCGTCAAAACTAACGTCGAGAATATCAACGAGGTCATCGATCGAAGTTGTTGCTAAGGCTTCAACATCTTCGATGCCTTTTTCGGCTAATGCTTCTGCCTGCGAATTCGTAACGCCTTCGATCGCCGTCAGCGGAACCGCTTCGCCCGAAGCCATCATTTTACCCATCTGGTGGGCAATTTCTTTCTTCAAGATGTCTTCGCTGATGATGTCAATATCCCAGCCGACCAACCGCGTCGCCAAACGGACGTTTTGACCTTTTTTACCGATCGCCAAACTCAATTGATCTTCGCTGACGATAACTTCCATTTTGCGGCGGTTAATGTCCGTGATGCGAACCTGCGAAACCTTCGCAGGAGAAAGCGCATTTGCCGCAAACACCGAAGGTTCATCCGACCATTCGATAATATCGATTTTTTCGCCGCGCAATTCTTTGATGATCGACTGCACACGCGAACCTTTCATCCCGACACACGCGCCGACCGGATCGACATCTTTTTCGTTCGACGAAACCGCGATCTTTGCGCGGTCGCCCGGTTCACGAACGGCTGATTTGATGACAACCGTGTCGTCGTAAATTTCGGGAACTTCCATTTCAAAAAGACGTTTGAGCAAATCTGCCGAAGCGCGTGACGCTCTGATCTGCTGCCCTTTTTGGTCTTTCGTGACATCTTGAATGACAACGCGAATTCGTTCGCCTTGATTCCAATTTTCACCGCGAGCCTGTTCTTTTTTCGGCAAGATCGCTTCGAGATTATTGCCGAGATCGATAATCATATCGCCGCGTTCAAAACGCTTGACCGTTCCATTGATGAGTTCGCCTTTGCGGTCAATGTATTCGTCGTAAACTTTTTCACGAATCGCTTCGCGCACTTTTTGAACCAAAATCTGTTTCGCGGTTTGCGCCGCAATTCGTCCGAGTTCTTCGGTCGGAAGAGGAATCAAAAGCGCGTCGCCGATTTCGATCTCATCGCCGGCGAGTTCTTGTGCTTCTTCAAGCGAAAGTTCGGTCGAAGGATTTTCGACGGTTTCGACGACAACTTTCTGTGCCGAAATCTCGATCGCGCCTTCTTCCATATTCCAATCAACTTGGATGCTTTCTCCTGTTTTATCTTGTGATTTGAATTGTTTGCGGGCGGCTGCCTTGACGGCATCCTTCATTGCCTCGATAACCATATCGCGGTCAAGCCCTTGTTCACTGCACAATGCTTCTATGCTCTGTCCGATGGATGTCATATTTTTTAAGTTTGTAAGTAATAAACTCAATGGTTATTACTTCTTACCTTTCAACTCTTCTTCTAAATCGATTTCCAAATTCGCTTTGGCAACCGTGTTATACGGAAAACTAACCTCTCCGTTCGTTTTGTCTGAAAAAATAATTTCTTCGCCTTTGACGGAAACAATTCTTCCACTGAAATTCTTCTGTCCGTTGATCGGCTGATTCGTTTTTACCTTCGCCAAACTTCCGCTGAATTTAATAAAATCCTGCAAACTGTAAAGTTCGCGCTCGAGTCCGGGCGAAGAAACTTCCAAAACGTAAGCCGTCGGAATTAAATCGTCAGCGTCTAAAACGGCTTCCAAATTTCTCGAAAAATTTGAACAATCTTCGATCGTTACGCCGCCTTCTTTATCAATAAAAACGCGAACTGTCTGATTTCGTTTCGAACCGACAATTTCACAATGAACAAGTTCCAGTTTATTTTCATCGGCAATCCGTTTTGCAATTGCCTGAAGTTGTTCTTCTATCGAATTACTGCTCATCGTTTTCCAGCCAAAATAAAAAGTGGGCGCGAACCCACCAGACGCTCCCACGCATTGCAGGAAACGAACATCATACACGAAAAGTTAAACCGAAAGCAAGCGACTTCTTATAAATTCGCTTTTATTACGGCAATCACTTCATTAACTTCAACTGCTTTATTTTCTACTTTGCTGAAATTTTCAGCCGAACGTTCCTGCACGAAATCTTCCAAAATCCTGACAAGTTCTCTCGATTCAGACAGTAAACGATTGGCATCTTTTGCTATCGAAGAAACCGCAGCCGACGGCGAAGCAGAAACTTTCTTTGCTTCGGCAACGCCCCAATGCGTAATACGGACGATATTCTTGCGTGCTGTCACGGTAATCCAACTTTGACTGCTAAGCTGTTCTAAAATACTCGGCAAGCTCGGATAAAATCCTTCTTTTTTCAACAGTTCGGCTAAATCAACATCAATCGTATCTTTTCCGCCTGTCAATTCATAAATTTTCAGCAAAACCTTTTGAAAAACGTCCATATTTATTTTTCTTCGATAAAATTACGGTTATTTGGGGAAAAATCGAGAATTGCAATTCATTTTCCTACATTGAAAGCCTGAAAGGCGGCGCCTAAAATTCCGGCATCATCGTCAAGTTGGGCACGCACAAGTTTAGCGCGTTCAGCCGGCTCGCGGAATGCACGTTTCCGAATCTGGTCTTCAAGATGTCCGATAAATAAATCCCAACCTGCCGCCGCGCCGCCGCCGATCACGATCACTTCGGGATTCAATACATTTATCAATCCGCCAAGCGCAATTCCCAAATAAAATCCCATCTGCCGAAAAACTTCCAATGCCAGTTCATCACCGTTTTTTCCGGCTTCATAAACATCCAACGATGTTAGTTTATTTTTGTTTTGTAAAATTGATTTCGGATATTGATTTTCCAAATCGCGCGTCAATCTGACAATTGCGGTCGCCGATGAATATTGCTCGACACAACCGCGACTGCCGCAACCGCACGGCGCACCGAAAGGTTCGACGCAAATATGTCCGATCTCTCCGGCTGTTCCGTCAATTCCGCGAACAATCTTCCCGTCAATGATAATTCCGCCGCCAACGCCTGTGCCTAATGTCACACAAATCGAATTTTTATAGTCTTTTGAAGCACCGAGCCAATTTTCACCGATCGCGGCGGCATTTGCGTCATTTTCCAAGACGACCGGAATATTCAATTCGCTTGCCACGATCGCCGAAAGTCGAAAACCATCCAAAGCCGGCAAATTAGGTGCTTTCATAATTACACCTTCCGCCGAATTGATGGTTGCCGGAACTGCCGCTCCAATTGATTCGATCTTGCCTTTTTTTGCCGTTTTTTCCTGACATTCTCGGGCGGCTAAAACCAATGCATTGACAATTTCATCTGCGCGCTCTGATTTTGGTGTTTCGTGTTTCGTCCGATAAAGAATACTTCCCGCCTGATCTACTGCTGCCATCCGCAAATTTGTACCGCCTAAATCAGTAGCTAAAACTAATTTCTTCATTATTTTGAATACTCTTGTTCCTTTGTTTGAAAATCCCACATATCCGCAACTTTGTTCAGAAACTCAACCAAGTTTTGTGAAACACTCCTTACCTGTCAAAATACCATTTCCAACTTTTAACGCTCTACAAAAATTTCAATTGCCGAAACTGTATTTCTACTATAAGGTTTTCAATTTACTGAATATTTATTGCGATGGAATGTTTCCAAAATTTATTTTTTCAGAATTATATTAAGTTTATTTATTTATTTTCTACAAATCCTATTAGTTAGCTGTCTTGAAAGAAAACTAAGATAGTGTATCATTTTTTAAATTTTTTACTGCCTTACGTCAAATGGAAAACGCCTAAATCTTTAGAAAATCAATTGAAAGAATATTTTTTTGCAATTTTTTATTAATCAAACATTCGATTTAATTTTCTGCAATTCATCGGTTTGTTAGGGTTCAAATTCAAGGTGCATAAATAGCTTTTGAAACCACGCAAGAAATGGTCGGACTTTACCGTTTTTTTGCGTTTTACGATCAAACCCCGAATATCTCCTTCAGAAATCTTTAAATCTAATTCAAACTATGATATAACTTGTTTCCTATAAAAATTTTAGCGGTCTTTTAAAGTGTCCGCTCTACTTTACCTTTATTTTTTACAGTTTTCGCTAAATTTCATTGACATAAGGCGATATTTCGTGTAAAAGATTGAAAGGTTTGATTTTTTGAAATTATTGATTTAACGCGTTAAAAGAGGAGAGATGATGAATAGCAAAGTGTGGATTCGCAAGGCACTATCAATGTGCATGATTGTTGCCATAACCGCAACTTACTCAATGGTTGCACTGGCAAATACGGGTAAAATTGCCGGTGAAATATTAGTTTCTGGAAATAATAACGGTGAAACTTCATTAGTCAAAGTAAATGGAGAAGACGCCAAAAGCGGTCGTTCGATTTTTTCGTCAAGCACGATCGTTACATCTGAAAATGCAAACGCCATCGTTAATTTAGGCAAAGCCGGGAAAATTCAATTAGCCCCTGCTACCAGCTTGGTTCTTAACTTTAATGAAAAGAATGTTTCAGTTGATTTAGCAGACGGAAAAGTAACGGTGCTCGCTGCAAGCGAAGTTGTTACCGTTAAAGCATTAAGCGGTGAAA
>DAITPE010000316.1:0-6835 GCA_036833775.1 Pyrinomonadaceae bacterium
CGAACTTTGCGACTTTGCGTGAAAGAATCAGGTTTTAACTTAAAATACTTAATTTTTAATCTTTATATTGCACGCAAAGTCGCAAAGTCCGCAAAGAAAAGCTCAAAAAAATCTTGATTCTGTTTTCTACTTCTTGATCTACAAAACAAATTGGAGCGCAGGCATCTCTGCCTGCATCGAGCGTTCGCGGCTTTGCAAGAATGCTCACGCGCCGTTAGTTACTTTAAAGTTTGAACTGCTGAACGCTTCGCCGTTTTTCGCAAAGCCTTCAACGACGTTGCAGGCAGAGATGCCTGCGCTCTAATTATCGGCTTTTATCGACGGCAACGCAGGCGGTTTTTCTCTCGTCTAAAAATGCGGTAAGCTAAAAACTTCCGTTGCTCTCCGGCGAACTTCTTTATAATCAATATGAAATACATCTTAGTTTTATCTGCAATCATTCTGTCTTTGTGCGTTTCCGCCTTTTCGCAAACTCAATCGGACGCGGCACTGCGGCGAATTACCGAACTCGACCGCACCGCGCGAGCTGCCGACGGCAAGCTGCCACTTTTGACCGCCAGCGAACATCTTTTACGCGCCGATGTTTATTCGACGAACCGACTTTTTCCGCAGGCGCGTGAACATTGGGCGATCTATCTGGCGAATTTTCCGACCGACGCAGGAATGCCGAAAGCTCTTTTCGGCATGGCGCGTTCGTATATGTGGGAACGCCAATATGAAAAGGCGGTCGAATGGTTCGACAAATTGATCAAAGATTACGTGATGACGAAGGACGGACGCGAAGGTCTAGCGTTCAAAGGCGCATCGCTCGTCCGTTTGGGCAAAAACGTCGAAGCGGCGAAAACCTACGAACAATACACCGTGATGTTTCCAAACGGCGAACGCATCGAAACTTCGCATCTGAACATCATCGACGCTTACCGCGAAGCCAAGAAATTCGACGAGGCAAACGCTTGGGTCGATAAAACTCGGCAGAAATTCGCGGGAAAACCGACCGAAGTAAACGCCGTCCACGCACGACTCAGAATGGAAATCCACCGTGAAAAATGGAACGAAGCAATCGCCGCCGCCGATCAGTTATTGAGCTTGCGGGCGTTTGCGGGTTCGATGGTTTCTGTGGACGAAGCAAAATATTTGAAAGCCTTCGCGCTCGAAAAAGCGAACCACAAAGCCGACGCAATTTTGGTTTACCGTTCGATCGCGCCGAGTTTTAATTCGTATTACAGCGGTTTGGCGACCGAAAAAATTGCGCGTTTGAATAATGGAAACGTCATCCCGACTTCGATGAGCGCGGCAAATCTAGCGAAAGATTATCCCGTTCTATACCGCGCCGAACTGCTTCGCTCAGCCAAATCGCGCGGCATCGATCCGCGTTTCGTGTTGGCGATTATGAAGCAGGAGTCGAGCTTTCGCGCCAACGCCAAATCGCCCGCCGCCGCGCGCGGTTTGCTGCAACTCGTTTACGACACCGCGCTCAAATACAACAAAAAAGCGGGTTATCCGAATTTACAGCCCGACGATCTTTATCAGCCCGCCGTCAATATCGCCGTCGGCAGCGAATACATCGAAGAATTAAAAGAAGAATTTGGTGGTCTTTACGAAGCGATCGCCGCCAGCTACAACGGCGGCGAAGACAACGCCGCACGTTGGCTCGCACGTTCAAAACCGAAGGAAGCCGGAATATTTTCCTCGGAAGTCGGTTTCGCCGAATCGAAAAATTACGTCTTCAAAGTAATGAACAATTACCGCATCTACCGCGAACTTTACACGGAAGATTTGGTCAGAAGATAATTCTTCAATTATTTATCGATTTGGGTTAAAATTGCCGTGTTATGGGATTTGCAAAAGTAAAACCGTTTCCATATTTCTCGCTCGAAGAATATCTGAAATACGAACGCGAAGCCGAAGAACGCAGCGAATTGATCGACGGCGACATTTTCGCGATGGCTGGCGAAAGCGGCGCACACGCTGATATTTCAGCCAATTTGAGCGGAAGTTTGGTGAATCAATTGCGCGGCAAAAATTGCCGTGCTCGGATGAAGGACACGAAAGTTAAAAGCGGCGCGTTCAAAGAAAAATTCGGCAAAGGAATGATCTCTTATCCCGATCTGGTCGTGATCTGCGGCGAACCCGAATATCACGACAAGTTTAAGGATATTGTGGCAAATCCGTCGGTCATCATCGAAGTTTTGTCCGAATCGACCGCCGATTTCGATCGCGGCGTGAAATTTACGCGCTACCGAATGTTTAACCCAACGCTGACCGATTACATTCTCGTCTGGCAGGACGAACCGATCGTCGAACACTACATTCGCCAATCAAACGGCGATTGGCTTTTCAAGGAATATCACGGCTTGGAAAAAACTTTCCGCATCGATTCGATCGAATGCGAATTAAAGTTATCGGAAATCTACGACCGCATCGAATTTGAATAATACAAAATTACAGTTTGAGTTTGTTTTAAGCCGAAATATTTCGGCTTTTTTCGTATATTTTTTCAACGCTTTCGGAAATTTTCAATCAATCTGACCGAAGGTAAAAAATTAAAGTAAATTTAACCGCGAAAAGGTTTTCCGCGATTTACAGAGATCGTGAAAAGTTGATAATATGTTGCCAAGTTTATAACTTATAATTTAAAAATAACGCTAAATTCCGCGACCGACAGTTTCTAAAACCACATTATTTATTGTTGCTGAATTAATTTGCTCCGAAGCCCCCAAATTTCAGTAGTAAATAATCAAAAGTGTGTTCAGCCCCTGCTGTGCATTGAGGGATTTATACAAATTTAGAGAGTTTTATATGAAGAATTTTTCGATTTTTTTAACGATTATTTTCGCATTTTTATGTCTGAATTTCGCCGCGTTTGGACAAACGAATCCAACCGCCCAAGCTTTGCCGTTTTCGTTGAATTCGCAAACGACAACAACGCTTCCGGCGGGAGTTGCGGCGCATAGATTCGGCACTTCGGCTGCAACTATTCCGACAACCAGAACATTAACTCCGGGAAATGCTGATATTGCCAATGCGGCTTCGGGTTCAAATTCCGGCGGTTGGGCGGCTGAAAATGCCAATGGCATTAGTTTGCTTGCATCGGGTTCACAAGCCGCAGGAGCAATTGTCGTAGCAATCGACACGACCGGAAAGCAAAACATTCAAGTTTCGTGGCTTTGCAGAACCATTTTACAACAAGCTTCGCGTGATAACTCGATCGCACTTCAATATCGTGTCGGCACAACAGGTGATTTTATAGATGTCGGAACGACGACGACTTATACATCGCAAGGAAAAGCTGTCGGAGATGTTTCTTCAGCACTTTCGGAAACATTACCTTCAAATGCAAACAATAAACCGGTCGTTCAAGTTCGTTGGATTTACTGGGAATCAAACGGCACAACAGGTTCGAGAGATAGAGTTGCGGTTGACGATATTTCAATCACCGGTTCGGCGATTCCGAATGTCGATCTGAGAATCGACCGTACTGCATCACCGACTACCGTTGGCGAAAACGATGAAATAACTTACGCGATCTCGGTCGGAAACCTCGGAACCGATGCGGCGACAGGAGTAAAAGCCACGTTTGTCGTTCCGCAAAGATTGATCTTATCAAATGTTACAACTGATTGCGGATTTACGTCATCCACGGCAGGTTCGACCGTTACATTTACGGGCGGCACGATTGCCGCTGGTTCATCCTGCAATTTAAGCGTCACGACAAATGCCGACGGCGGCGGTTTTTTTGTAACCGCAAATTTGAACGATACGGTCGTCGATCCCGATAATACGATCATCGAAACAAACGAATCGAATAATACGGCAACCAGTTCGTCGCAAGTTACGGTTCAGTTCCCTGCAAATGTCGTCGGTTTGGCGGGACGCACTTCGCTCGCGCAATTGATGGCTGATATCAATACGATCGGCGGCGCAAGTGCCGTAAATCTCGATCAGGATTTAGTCGAAACATCGAATTTCACGATTCCCGATTTTGTCACGCTCGACTTTGAAAATCATACCGTTTCGGGCAATATCAGCGTGACTTTCGGAAACGGTTTCGGCGCAGGATTCAGAACGACGAATCTGAACGGTTTAGGAGATGCGATGCATCCGGGATGTTTGCAGGTCAATCAAGTAATATTCAACGGCGTGACAAACGTCGAATATTACCAATTTACACAAACCGCGCAAGAACTCGGAACCGTCGGGCAAACGGCTTACGGTAATCCTGCACTCGTCAGAGATTTCAAAGTAAACAGCCCGATCGGTTTGAATATCGTTGCACCGTTTTCCATTTCGGGTGATTTTTATCTGACGAACGGAATTATCAACAACGGCAGCAATACGATCACGCTTTCCGAATCGACCAGAACCAACGGCGACATTTTCGGCGAAGGTTCGGAAACGAGTTTCGTGACCGGAAAACTTCAAAAGTTTTTCCCATATTTCCCTGATGCGCACGGAATTCCGTCAAACTATACTTTCCCCGTCGGAACATCAGGCGGCACACAAAACGGTTATTCACCGCTGAAATCGATCGGTTATTTTGCAGGAATGCCGAACAGCAGTTTGACCGTGCAGGCTTTCGACACGAATCCTGCCGGAGTCACTACGCCGTCAATATCGCGCTACTGGCAGATCGACGAAACAGGCGATGTCACCACGACCTTGCAGTTCGTTTGGAGAGAAGGCGACGATACGGCGATCACAAATCCGTTGGCGACAACGATTGTCCGCAACGGTGTCAGTGCTTGCGACAATAATTGCGAAGTTGACGTGTTGGGCAGAAATGCAACGATCAGCGGTGTCAGCGAATTTTCGCCTTGGTCGGTTGCGATGATCGTCCCGACAGCGGCTGAATCGAGCATCAGCGGACGCGTTTTGAATTCACGCGGACATGCCGAAACAAGAGCGAAGGTTTTATTGACCGATCAAAACGGAAACACGAAAACCGTTTCGACCAATAATTTCGGAAGCTTCCAATTCGACGGACTTCGCACGGGCGAAACCTACATCGTGAATGTCATTGCCAAACAAGCGCAATACAATTCGCGTGTAATTACGCTGAACGAAGATGCCGTGAACCTGGAATTAACTCCGCAAGAGTAATTTAATTCACAAATAAAAAAGACGAAATCTTCACGGGTTTCGTCTTTTTTTATTTAATTCTTGACTTTATAATAATGTTTTAAGTATTCTAAAAATGACAATTTGATGAAGGGGAGTAGATAGCCCAAACAGGTTCGGCGAAATCGTCAATACGATTTTTTAAGAAAAATCCGGTGCGCCGACAAAGTATCGAGACCTTCTGCATGAGCAAAAATTTTGCCGGCAGAAGGTTTTCCTTTTGTCCGGCTGAAACATAAGCAGATTTAAGGAGGATATTTTAGCTATGACACTTTTCCCTTTTGCCGAATACTGGTGGTTTTACGGCATATTTACGTTATTTGTTCTAATCATGCTCGCCCTCGATCTCGGGGTTTTTCATCGAAAAGCGCACGAAGTTTCGTTCAAAGAAGCGACAATTTGGAGCATCGTCTGGATTTCGCTCGCACTCGTTTTCAACTTTATCTTTTACCAATATGCGTCCGCAAAGTTCGGAGCCGAAACCGGGAAACAGGTCGGACTCGAATTTTTAACTGGCTACATCGTCGAAAAATCTTTGTCGGTTGACAATATTTTCGTGTTTGTCATGGTTTTCGCATATTTTGCGATTCCATCTATCTATCAACATCGCGTTTTGTTTTACGGAATCATCGGCGCACTCGTCTTTCGTGCGATCTTTATCGCGATGGGTTCGGCATTGATGCAATATCATTGGATTATCTATATTTTCGGCGCATTTTTGATCATCACGGGTATTAAAATGATGTTTGCGCCCGACAAACAAATCGATCCTGAAAAGAATTTTTTGATTCGACTTTTCAAAAAATTCGTTCCCGTCACGCCGCAGCTTAAAGGACAAAAATTCTTTGTTCGCGAAAATGGTAAATTATTTGCCACGCCGCTGTTCATTGCTTTACTGTTTCTCGAATTGACCGATGTCATCTTCGCTATCGACAGTGTTCCGGCTATTTTCGCATTAACCAAGGAGCCGATGATCGTTTTCACATCGAACATTTTTGCGATTCTCGGATTGCGCGCAATGTATTTTATGCTTGCCGGCGCAGTCGATAAATTCTACCTGCTTAAATACGGTTTATCGATCGTACTTGTCTTCGTGGGTTTGAAAATGGTTTGGCTAAATGAAGCTTTCGGCGGAAAATTTCCGATCACTTGGTCGCTCGGATTTATTCTCGGAACAATTATTATTTCGGTGATCTTATCACTTGTATTTCCCAAAAACTCGGTCAATATGGCTGAAAAACAAAACGAAACTGTCTAAGGAGAAATTTATGAAACATACAAAAACATTACTAATCTTTGAAAAGGAAGAACTGACAGAAAATGAATCTGCACTTTTATATTTGATTCCGTTGGTTCAAACGGCGTGGTCGCATGCAGCGGTCGCGCCGCGTGAAAAAAAGTTGATCTTTGATGCCGCCCGCGAAGACGGCATCGATGAGCGCGATCCTTTTAACGATCTACTCGATCTTCTTTTGACATATCAACCGAGCGGAGAGTTTTTTGAAACCTGTCTTTCAAGAATCAGCGAAAATTTTAGTCGAATGACAAAAAATAAACGAAACGACCTTCGGGACAGAATTCTCAGCCGTTGTCATTCCGTTGCCGCTTCAGCGGGAACTAATTCGGCAATGGACACGAATCATCATATCAGCGTTGAGGAGCGATTATATCTCCAGCGATTAGATGAAATTCTGAAATAGTTTTATTCTTCAACCAA